>DATLNZ010000127.1 GCA_035536535.1 Actinomycetota bacterium
GACCTGAGGTCCAGCCTGAAGACCGCGGTTGCCAGCGCCGCCCGCAAGGGCGCCAAGGTGGCCCAGGCCACCGGCAAGCGCCGCGGCCGTCCGCCGAAGAGTCGGTAGGGATTCAACTTCAAGGGCCGGCCCCTTCGGGGCCGGCCCTTTTGTTTTGCCCCTTCGCGGGGCGGGCAAGTAGTCCTGTCCGCATGGCCCCCTCTCGCAATCCTTCGAACTCCGCACGCACCATCGCCGGCCGCTTCGCGTCCGATGGTGCTGCTGCCGCACGCCCGGTCGTGGTGGTCCACGGACTCGGGTTGTCCAGCCGGTACATGGATCGGTTCAGCCGGGCGCTGGTCGGCGTCGGTCCCGTCTACGCCGTGGACCTGCCGGGGTTCGGGCGCAGCTTCCGTCCGGAGCAGCCGCTGGACGTGCCGGGCCTGGCCGACGCCCTTGTTGCCTGGATGCGGGGGGCCGGCATCGGTCCGGCGGTCCTGGTCGGAAACTCCCTGGGGGCCCAGGTCGTGCTGGACGTAGCAGTCCGTTACCCGGAACTGGCGCACCGTCTTGTGCTGATCGCTCCGACGGTGGACGTGAGAGCGAGGACTTTCCGGCGGCAGATGGTGCGCGTGCTGCTAACCAGCTTTCTCGAGCCTCCGGGGCTGATAGGGCTTGCGTGGGCGGCGTTCGCCCGGTGCGGCGCCCGGACCATATGGCGCACCGTCCGCAGCACGCTGGAAGACCCGGTCGAGCGTAAGCTGCCGCTGGTGCGGGTGCCGACGCTGGTGGTGCACGGCCAGAGGGACCGCCTGGTCCCGCTGCGGTGGTCCAGCGAGGTGACGCGGCTGCTTCCCCGTGGCAGGCTTCGCGTGGTGCGGGGCGGCCATGCGCCGCAATACTCCAATCCGGTGACGGTTGCCGGATTCGTCCGTGAGCTGGTCGAGGAGCCTTTGTGATCGGGGTCGAGTCGCTCAGAAAGTCGTTCGGGGACACGCTGGCGCTGGACGGGGTCGATCTGGACGTCGCTGAGGGAACGGTCCTGGGACTGCTGGGTCCCAACGGCGCGGGCAAGACGACTGCCGTCCGGATCCTGGCCACCCTGCTCCGGCCCGACGCCGGGCTGGCCCACGTCGCCGGGTACGACTGTGTTCGTGACGCCCACCGGGTCAGGTCGGTGATAGGCCTCACCGGCCAGTACGCGGCCATCGACGAGAACCTGTCCGGCTTTGAGAATCTCGAGATGATCGGGCGGCTGCTGGGTCTGGGCAGGCAGCGCTCGCGGGAAAGGGCCGACGAGCTGCTGGAGAGGTTCGAGCTCAAGGAGTCCGCCCACCGCTACTCCAAGACCTACTCCGGCGGCATGCGCCGAAGGCTGGACGTCGCCGGAAGCCTCGTCGGGCGGCCGAGGGTCCTGTTCCTCGACGAGCCGACGACGGGCCTGGACCCCCGCAGCCGACTGGAGCTGTGGCGCCTGGTGCGGGAGCTGGTGGCCGAGGGGACGACCGTGCTGCTCACGACTCAGTACCTGGAGGAGGCGGACCAGCTTTCCGACGACATCGCGGTGATCGACCGCGGGAAGGTGATCGCGCGGGGCACGCCCGACGAGCTCAAGTCGCGAACCGCGGGAAAGGTCCTGGAGGTCCGGCCTGCGGACATCGCCCAGCTGCGGCAGGCGGCGTCCGCCCTGGAGTTTCGAGGTTCGGAGGCCCGCATCGACAGCGACAGCGGGTCCGTGAACGTGGACATCGGCGATGACATGTCCCAGATCGCGGCGGCTCTGCGCAGGCTGGACCGCGCGAAGGTGCCCCTGTCCGACGTGGCGGTTCACAGCCCGAGCCTGAACGACGTCTTCGTGCGGCTGACCGGCGGGGGCGGTCCGGAGTCGTGAGCCGGCGGGAGCCGCCTCGCACCGGCGCGGGGGCCAAAGAGAAGTCTGCGTCCCCGGGGCGGCCGGGGGCCTCGAAGAAGCCCTCGTCGTCTCTGAGCGGCACCGGCAGACGGGTGGCCCGAAAGACCGTGGTCGCGAAACCCTCGAAGGCGCAGGTTCGCACGACGAAAGCCGCGCCGGTCGCCGCGACCGCACCAGCGCGCGGCGCGGCGCTGGAGACGGCGGCGCCTCGACCGCGCCCGGAGCCAGAGAGGCGGCCGCCGATTCCGGGACGGCCGTCGGTGCGACAGGCGGCGGCCCACTCGTTGATCGTGGCGCGGCGCAATCTGCTTCAGCTGCCGCGCACTCCTCAGCTGCTCGTGTTCACGGCAGTCCAGCCCGTGATGTTCGTCCTGCTGTTCTCCTACGTCTTCGGCGGGGCCATCCGGATCCCGGGTCTGAAGTACATCGACTTTTTGATCCCGGGGATCGTCGTGCAGACGGTCGCCTTCGGGACAATGACGACGGCTGTTGGACTAGCGGAGGACCTTTCAAAGGGCATCGTGGACAGGTTCCGTTCCCTGCCCATCTCCCGGGTGGCAGTTATCGCAGGACGTGTCATCGCCGACGCCGCGAGGACGGCGTTCACGGTGTTGTTGATCATCGCCGTGGGTAGCCTCATCGGCTTCAGGTTCCACGCCGGACCCGCGGCCGCCGTCGGTGTGGTCGCGATCGGGATCCTGTTCGGCTTTGCGTTCTCCTGGGTCGCCGTCAACATCGGCCTGCGGGTCGGCAACCCGGAGTCCGCGCAGGCGGCGTCGTTTCTGTGGCTGTTTCCGCTTACATTCGCGAGCTCGGCGTTTGTGCCCCCCGAGACGATGCCCCGGCTGCTGCGCGCGTTCGCCGAGGCGAACCCGATCACGAAGGTGATCGACGCACTGCGGGTGCTGGTCCTCGGGGGCCCGGCCGCCCGCGCCGTGCTGACGGCGCTGGCGTGGATCGTGGGCATCCTGTTCGTGTTCGCGCCGCTGGCGGTCCGGCGCTTTCGGCGCATGTGAGTCGCGCTGGGCCGGAGGGGGTACCGAACCCGTCTGAGCGCACTGGAACCCCCTGTTTTGCGGGCCGGTGATCGTTCGTCCCACCTGAACCCAAAAGGGAGGTCATTTATGAGCTGGCAGCAGGTGTCCGTGGTGGTGCCTTCGGACTTGGTGGAGCGCCTGTCCGTGCTTGCGGAGGCGAGTGGCGTAACCATGGATGGCTTTGTGGCCGCATCGATGGAGATCCGCTGCCGCGAGCACGAGGGACGCACCGAGCTGTCGGACGGCCTCGCCGAGGCGGCGCGGCGGTTTGACGCCGAACGCCCGAAGTAACAGATGCCCGAAACTTGCGAGCATGTGAACGAGGTTCAGGACGTGACGCCCTCGTCGGAGGGCTGCGAAGATTGCGTTCGGGTGGGGGATTCGTGGGTTCACCTGAGGCTGTGCATGACCTGCGGCCATGTCGGCTGCTGCGACAACTCCAAAAACCGCCATGCCACCGGCCATCACCACTCCACGAAGCACCCTTTGATCCAGTCCTTTGAGCCGGGGGAGACGTGGTGGTGGTGCTACGTGGATGAGGTCGATTTCGAAGTTCCGGGCGCGAAGTCGCCTTCTCACCGCTGAACGCGTTTGGAGATAGAGCGAACGAGGGATCTCGGTCCCGCCAGCGCCACCGCTCGTAAGATGGGGAGTCCCGCTGGCGTGGCGCAATCTGGCAGCGCAACGGATTTGTAATCCGTAGGTTGGGGGTTCGAATCCCCCCGCCAGCTCGTGACGTTGCCGATGCTCAGGGAGCGGTTTGCAAGGGCTTCTTTAGGCGCTCCGGAGGATAGGGCGAGCGGCGACAGCCAACCGGGCGGGACGGGACGGCGTCCTAACCGGCATTCCGTGCGGCTCGGGGGTGGGGAAGGACTGAGCGCGCGATGGCGCTGGCAGTTATGCGCTGCTCGTCGGCTCGATCCAGTGATGAACCGGCAGCATCGCAGGCGAACCGAAGTTGAAACCCTTCTCGCTCATCGCCTGCTTGAACATCGGAGCGAAGTCCGCGTACGCCTCGTCTGATTCCCACACTGAAATCGTGAAGAACTCGTCCCCTTCCCCGACGCCAGCGTGAAACAGGAGTCCACGAGGAACCGGCACCGGAGCGTCGTTCGAGCCCGCCCAACTGTCCTTGTACTGCTCGGCAGACATCGCCGGAGCCCTGTACACGACCGCCAGCGTCATAGAGTCGCCCTCCTGTTCGGCAAGCGCCCATAGTGCCCGCTCGCGCCATCAGGGTTCCGTCCCGGAGGTTCCCAGGCGCGGGGTGCCTTCCCGCGTGGTCGCCGCTGTGCCTTAAGCCCTCAGCTGCGGGTTCGCTGCTGCCCTGCGGGTCTCCCGCGGGCGGCACGATCACGGTCGGCGGCGCCTGATCAAGCCTGTGAGGCTGCCAATGGTCCGGCCTGGGGCGTGCTCGCCGGCGGGGTGCTCATCCGCCGGGAGTTGGTCGGGCGGCTTTGAAAAGACTGGCGGCCGTCCACCGCATCAGCTCTACGGCCTCCGATTTCGAGAGCCCGGCCAGGTCGGTCAGCCATATGAGTGTCTCGACGCCGATGACGGCCGCGATGGCCATCGCCAGTCGTTGGAGCTCTTCGTCCGGCATCTCGCCGGCCAGCGGATCCAGGGCGTCCCGGACCCACAGCAGCCGGCGAGCCTGACGCAGGGGGAGGTCCTCGTGACGGCCCCCCCCGCGCTCGAGGGCCACGCGCAGCGAAGCCCTCAGCGGCCCCTCTTCGTCCAGGACGTATTGGGTGATCCTTTCGACGACCGCGGTCAGCCTCGACTCCGCGTCTGGCCCCGCGTCGGGGGGAACCAGCGAAGGCGCGTCTATGTAGCTATGGCTGGCGGCCAGCAGGTCGGACTGGTTGGGGAAGTAGCGATACGCCGTAGCCCGGGAGACGCCGGCCTCGTCCGCCGCCTGCTCGACCGTGGGCATCGTCCCGGTCTCAAGCAGCTTGCGCGTGGCGGCCACGATGGCCGTTCGAGTCCTGGCCTTCTGCTTCGTCCGGCCGGTGTCTCCATATGGGATTGACATGCTCATAATGATACGCTAGTCTCACGATCACCGGTGAGAACCAAACCCTCAAAGCGGACTTACGCGAGTCCTAGGAGACGGGGGCGGGTGACCGCCGGAGACGGACGACTGGGCGCAAAGGGGATCTGACATGAAGCGAGTTCTGCTGGCTGTGGTGGTAACGGCATTGCTGGCGCCGACTCACGCCGTTTCGGCGCCGTTGGTGGAGCCTCGGGCGGCGGTGCAGGCGGATGGACCCGACCATCTGGTGCACGCGGGAACCGTCGATCCGACCGATCCAACCGGCATCTACCAGTACGAGGCCTACTTTCCGAGGCAACTCAGTGTCCACAAAGGTGACTGGGTGCGTTGGGAGTTCCCCGACCAGGGAAACGGGGCGGTGGCTTTCCACACGGTCACCTTCGGCAATCCAGACGAGATTACGTATGCGCGCGGCGACGAGGTCCCGGGGACGCTGGCGTTCGACGAGGAATCCTTCTTCAGCTCGGGCTGCGGGCGGACCGGACTGCCGGTGTGCAGGATCTCGTCTCCGGGCCAGGTCGTGTCCTCGGGGACGCCGATCCTGCACAACTCGGGTCCCGGCAAGGTTCACCCCTTTGACGCGATCGTCGACCTGCCCCAGGGCACGTACAGCTACTTCTGCGCTCTCCACCACCCGCTGATGCAGGGGACCATCCAGGTCGTGGACGACGACGTTGCCCTGAACAATCGCAAGCCGCAGGACTTCGTGGCCGAGATCACGGCCGCGACTGTCGAGGCCAAAAAGCAGTTCGCGGAGATAAGCGACAAGCCCAAGTTGGAAATAGAGGAAGGAGGGCGGCGAGTGTGGACCATCGCCGCGGGCGCCCGCAGTAACACGACGGGTATCCCGGTGGTTGCCGAGGAGTTCCTGCCGTCGGCGGCTCGGCCCATCGAGCCCGGGGACACGGTGCGCTGGGTCATGGGGGGCACCGCCCACACGGTCACGTTCCCCGAGGCGAGGGGACCGGCCCACATAACTCTCAACTGCGAGTTCGACGGGGCCGCCACCGGGGCGCCGGGAGTGCCGGGCATCGGGGTAGGCGGAATCGTGCCGGGAATGTCTGCGTGTCCGCCCGGCGGTTCGATTGAGATGGGGATGACCGAACTGGGGGCCAACCAGCAGCGGGCCCCGAACGACGTCGTGGCGCCGGGGACCTTCCACAACTCCGGGATCATGATCGGCGGCAACCTGCCGGAGCGCATGCGAGGGCGTCCGCCGGGCTCGGGAACGCACTTTCCTTCGGAGTTCGAAGCGACCTTCCCCTACCCGGGTACCTACACGTACCGCTGCATCATCCACGCGGGGTTCATGGGCGGCACTATCACGGTGAAGGGTGTCGGATGAAGTGGTTGAAGCACCCACTCGTTCGGATCGCACTGGCGGTCGTGGTGGTGTCGTCGTCGCTCGGCGGCGGCACCGCCCACCCGGCCGGTGACACCCCCGAAGGCTGCGTCACGCCAACCAAGCACCTGACGCTGTACGCGGTGCAGCTGCCGCCGGCGCCGGACGGGTCGGTGCGGCTGGCCTACGGACGGACCCCAGAAACGGCGTCCATTCCCGGGCCAACCATCGAGCTATGGGAGGGCGACTGCCTGGCGCTGACTCTAGTGAACGACATCCCCGAGGCCACCCTGGCGGAGATGCGCAAGCCGCCGGGTGACGGCAAGACTCCTCTAGGGGTGTCGGCCCACCCGCACGGCGTGAAGTACCGGCCGAACTCCGACGGTATTCCCGGAAACCGCTGGCACGAAGGCTCGTTCGTGCCGCCGGGCCAGGCCCGGACCTTCGTCTGGTACGCAGCTCCTCTGACCACCGTGGGCAAGCGCGTCGGGTCCCTCGGCTCGGCGGGGTACTGGTGGTACCACGACCACATCGCCGGCACCACACACGGCACCGGCGGCGTGGGGGCCGGTCTGTTCGGCGCCCTGATCGTCCGACGCGCGGGGGACCTCACGCCCGACCGGACGTTCGTGGTGGGGATGGGCGACAACGCCACATTGAATCTCGCGCGTTCCCCCGGCACCGACTGTGAGAGCCGGGACACGCCCGTCGGCAACCGGTGCATGGTGGCCAAGCCCGGCGAGCGCGTCGAGTTCGTGGTGGTCGGCATGGGCAGCGAGCACCACACCTTCCACATGCACGGACATTCATGGGCCGACACCCGGACCGGAGCCTTGACCGGCGCCTTGGATCCCGCGAGGGTCATCGACAATAAAAGCGTGGGGCCCGCGGACACATTCGGCTTCCAGGTGATCGCCGGTGAGTCCGTCGGGACGGGTTCCTGGATGCTGCACTGTCACGTCCAGCCGCATTCCGACGCGGGCATGACCACGTTCTTCCACGTCACGCCGGACGGAAAGCCCCCGCTTCCCGTCGGGAGCGGCCACGAGCACGACCACCACGGGCTGGTGGGATGAGTCTGCGGCGCGCGGGCGGTCTGGTCACGGCCTGTTTGCTCATCAGCTCGATGCTGGGCACGCCGGCGTACGCCGAAACCCATGACGTGACCATCCACGACTTCTTCTTCAGCCCGAAGACGTTGAAGATCAAACCGGGGGACACGGTGCGGTGGACGGCCACCGCGTCCGGACACACAGTCACGGAGGGTCGGGCGGGCGCTCCGTTGGGCAGCAGCCGGTTCAACTTCGATCCGGACCGCACGCTGAACGCAGGAGAGCAGCGTTCGTGGACCTTCCCGGTCGAGGAGTACGTCTACTACCGCTGCCGGGTGCACATCAGCATGGAGGGGCTGATCCAGGTGGGCAATCCTCCCGGAGCGCCTGTACCGGAGACGCCTTCAGTGATCGTGCCGGACGACGTGCCGACCATCGCGGACGCAGCCACGAGCGCGCAGCCTGGGACCCGGGTGCTGATCCGTCCGGGGGTGTTCCGCGAGGAGGTCGTGGTGACGGTGCCTCGTCTGGAGATCATCGGTCTGGGCGAGCAGCCGGACGAGGTGGTGCTGAATGGGGAGGACGTTCGCAACGTGGGGTTGACCGTGTCCGCACCCGGCGTGCGGATAAGCAACCTGACCGTCACTCAGCACGCCCGAGCCGGAATCGCAGCGGCCGGGGTGTCCGGGATGGTGGTGTCAGACGCGGTCGTGGCCGACAACACCCTTTACGGCGTGGATGCCCGTGAGCCCGCGGGTCTTACGGTGCGCGGGGTGCGGGTGACCGGCCATGGCATCGCTGGGATCGGGGTCCGCGGCTGTGTGAGGTGCGGTGCTCTCATCGAAGATGTGCAGCTTGAGGGCAACGCAGCGGGCTTGGTGGCCGTGGACGCCACAGGGGTGATTGTCCGGAGCTCGCGGATCCAGGGCAATGCTGTGGGGGCCGTCCTCAAGGATGTGGGGGGGTCGCAGGTGTCCGGGAACACTCTCAGGGACAACGACTCCACCGGCGTCTGGGTGGCAGCCGTGTTCAGGGACCCCCAGCCGCCCACCGGAGCCGGGGTCTGGATCTCCGGCGGAGGGTCGAACCTCATCGCCTCGAACACGGCGACGGGTCACACCTACAACATCGCGGTCACCGGTCCTGCCCCCGTTGCGGGGCACAGGATCCAGGACAACGTTCTAGGGGAGGCCGAGCACGCGGACATCGGTGTCGACGCCGCGGGAGCCGGTCTATGTCTCAGCGGGAACGGCCAGGCGGCAACTCACCCTATGGAGGCTGCAGCGCTCTACGCCTGCGACATGCCAGCCACGGTGATTGCGCCCTACCCGGTCGTCACTGCCAACCTCTTCTCTCACGCTCGGGAGGCGGGTTACCCGGTCTGAGGTAGGACTCGACCGCGGCAGCGCGCTTCCGAGTGCGCTTTTATGGTTCCGAGGTGAGTGACTTCCGAGGGCGCCGGTGAGACTGTTCACCATCGGCTTCACCAAAAAGAGCGCCGAGACGTTCTTCGAGACCTTGCTGGAGGCCGGGGTGAAGCGCGTGGTCGACATCCGGCTTTACAACCGTTCGCAGCTTGCAGGCTTCGCGAGGCGCGACCACCTCGCCTACCTCCTGGACAGGATCGGCGGCATCGACTACATCCACGAACCCAGGCTTTCACCCACGCCCGAGCTGTTCACTGCGCTCAAAAAGCAGAAGTGCCCCTGGCAGGAGTACGAGGAGGGCTTCCTTCAGCTCATGCGCGACAGGCAGGTCGAGGAGGTGCTGCGCTCCGAGCTCCGGGACGACGACTGCCTGCTGTGCACCGAGGACAAAGCTGACCACTGTCACCGTCGGCTGGTGGCCGAGTACCTGCGGGAGGCCTGGGGAGAGGTTCAGGTCCACCACCTGGGCTGAGCTCGCGACTCCCGGAAATCCGGCGGGGTTCGCTTTCACCCTGCCAAGCTCTGTTTCCGATCTCGTCTCGACACCGACGGGGTCAAAACTTCAGGCGCACGACAAACCGCTGGGGACGGGAGGGGATCCTGATGGCATGGGGACGGATCGGGCTCGTGACGTTGCCGATGCTCAGCAGATGGTCCTGGCTACCCTCAGGTGGTGCAAAACCAACGACTGATCCTCGAGGGCGTCCTCCTCGAAGACGGCACCATCCCAGAAACTCAGTCGAGCCGAGGCTTTGGGACTGCCGGATTGGTACCTGACCGCCGGCTGCCTCTTTCAAAGGGTCTGGAACCATCTGCACGGCTACCCGCTCGCTAACGGGATCCTCGATTACGACCTCTTCTATTGCGATCCCGCGGACCTGTCGTGGGAGGCCGAAAACAAAGTGATCGAGCGGGCCGCCGACGCGTTCGACAATCTCGGCGTCGAGGTCCAAGTGCGCAATCAGGCACGCGTTCACGTCTGGTTTGAAGACCACTTCGGCATTGCTATCGCACCTTTCGCGTCATCCAAGGATGCGATCCGCAACTTCCTCGCGACGGCTTGTTGCATCGGGATCCGAACCAACAACGGCACCATCGAGGTTTACTCGCCGTTCGGGACAGACGACCTCTTCGAGTTGATCGTTTGCAGAAACGCCTATGCCGCTGGGCCCCAGTCCGCTTTCGAGAAGAAGACAAAGCGGTGGACCCAGCTCTGGCCTCGGCTTACGGTCTTGCCCTGGGACTCACCGCGCTAGTCGAGGTGCGTGCCTCATCTTCGACGGCTGGTGGCGTCACGCCGGGTCGCGCTCAGCCCTTTCCGGTGACTGGTAGGGCCCCGGCCGGCGCTTCGATCATGACGGGGGCGCCCAGGTCGTAGAACCGGGCGGTGTACTCGCTGCGGTGCACGACGATTGTCGTCGGGGCGCCGGAGGGCGCGGGAATCAGGCGCACCGTACCGTCCGGCCGTTTCTCGAACGCCTCGCCCGTCGTCCGCGTCTCCTTCCACTCCGTGCGCAGGTCGATCCGGCGAACCACGTCCCGACGGTCCACCAGCAGCGAAAGGTGGGTCACCCGGCTCCCGTCGTTCGGCCCGAGCCCAAGGTTCATCGTCGGCACGTTTCCCGGCGTTCCGGCGACAAGCCGACGCATCCGCTCGCCGTCGACAGGCCGTGAGCCTTGTTCGCTGAAGGACGCGGAGGGCTGGAGCATGTCCAACAGGTCGCGCGGATCGAGGCTGAACAGGTCCTTTCGCTGGGATCCACTGGCAGCTACGTCGTGGTACCAGCGCTTGCGCTCCGGGGGGCCGTCCAGGAGGTAGAACTGGCCCCCGACGGTGCGGTTGACCGATTGGAAACCGGGCCGGCCGCGAGAGCCCGCGAAGTCGGTGACCATCTCCAGGTCATTGCCGGCGAAGGTCATCTTCGAGATCCCCCGCTGCTCCGTCTGCGTTCCCGCGTCCATAGCGAAGGTGACCTCGGCCCGTCCCGTGTCCGCCAGACCGGTGTGTGAGGCAGCGGCAACCAGCCGGACGTCCAGAGGGGGACGCGGTGCCTTCGCGTCCCTCGACACCGCAATGAGACCTCCCGCGACTACGGCGGCCACGGCGGTCGCCGCCAACAGCGCCCGGTGTCGCGGCTTGCTGCCGCGGGGCATGGAGGTGACCCGGTCCAGTAGCAGTAGTGCGGCGGCGGATTCCGGGTTCGCGGACGGCTCGTCGAGGACCGGGCGGGCGTTGCGGAGGGCGATGAGGACGTCGCCGGCGTCAGATCTGTCTTTCACGCTGTCTCCCTTCGTGTCTTACCGGAGTGGGCAGTGCTTTCGCCAGACGTGACCTAGCCCGATGCAGGCGAACTCGTGCCGCGGCGGGTGTGCAGCCGAGGACGACTGCGGCCTCCCTCGGCGTCAGTTCGTCCCAGGCGACGAGCTGCAGGATCTCGCGGTCGGCGGCAGGCAGGGAGTCGAGCGCTTCTCGGATCCGGTCTCCCGTCTGTCCGGCGGGTTCCGAAACGGGCTCGGCCGTCAGGCGCAGGTGGGCCGACTTCTCCCGCTGCGAGCGGCGCAGCGAGTTGCGCCAGTGGTTGCGGGCCACGGCCAGCAGCCACGGGAGGGGGTTGTCCCGGGGCACCCGGTCCAGCTTCCGCCACGCGACGGTGAACACTTCCGCTACAAGGTCGTCGGCATCGGCGGGGGCCAGGCCGCGGTGGCGCGCGTAGCGCCGGACCGAGGAGTAGGTCTCCTGAAACATCCGACGGAAGCGAGTTTCTTCGTCCATCACCTGGATCATGTCTCGGCAGTGACCGAACGTTACTGGGGAGCCCCCACCCGGATGACGACCACGTCGTGTACGAGGGAACCGCTCAGGGTGAGGCGTCCTCGGCCAGGCTGACCCACTCGTGGCAGGACTCGAAGAGATAGTCCGGACGTTCGGCGACGAGCTCTTCGCGCGAGCCGTAGCCCCAGATCACGCCGCCGGCGAACAGGCCGTTGCGACGAGCGGCCGACAGGTCGACTCCGCGGTCACCGATCATCAGCGACTTCGCGCCGACGCGGCCTTGTTCGCGCAGGGACGTGAGCTGCATCGTCTTGTCGATCCCCACGTCGCCTCCGTGGACAAAGTCGAAGAACCTGCGCAGGTCGAACAGGTCCAGCACCTTGATCGCGAAGTCGACGCGCTTGGAGGTGCAGACGGCCATCCCGACCCCCGCTTCGGCGAGCGCTGAGAGCGTCTCGGGAACCCCCGGGTACACGCGGTTCTCGGCGAAGCCGACGTCGCCGTAGCGCTCCCGATACCTGGCGACCATCGACTCGATCGCCAGTGGGTCGCCTGCGCCGGTCAGCGTCGCGAACGTCTGGTCGATCGGGGGGCCGATGTACCTGGTCAGCTCGGCGTCCGGCTGTGCATCGAAGCCGTGGGAGGTCAGAGCGTGGTTGATGGACCGGCAGATGCCCGCCGCGGGGTCCGTGAGGGTGCCGTCGAGGTCGAACAGGACGAGGTCGTGCGGGGTGCGGGGCACGTCCCAGTCTGTGCCCCGCGGGCAGGAGCCGGGGGCCCGGCGGCGAATCATCAGGTTGACCCATCCGACGTCAAGGGGAGCTGATGCGCCGCATATCCAACCTCGTAGCTCTTGTCCTGATCTCAGGCCTTCTGGCTCCGGCCCCCGCGGCTGCCGCCGCGCCTCCCGGGTGCGTCGCGGGCGGACCCGCGGGCGCCGCTACCTCGCTCGTGTCTCCGCACGCCAGGCTCGGCGCCGCCGGCACCGCCGTCGGCTTTCCCAGCGCGATCGCATCCGATCCGGTGTTCATGGGCCACGACGTGGAGCACCGGATGATCTCGGTCGCCGGCCTGTGGTGCGGCGTCGAGGCTTTCGACCTGGCATGGGCCCTTGCCGGCCGCACCGGATCGGCGGCCGACCGGGCGTCGGCGTTCGCGACGGTCGCCGGGACCCCGTGGTTTGGCGACGTCACCGTTCGCAGCGCCGCTACCGACGTCACCGGCGTCGTCCGACTCGTTACCCACGGCTCCCGCAACGGAGTGCTCGCGGACTGGACCGTGGCCGTGGACGCTATGGGCGTCCGGTCCGCTTTGTGGCGCGCCACCCACATCGGGGTCGCTCCGTTTGAGGCCGAGATCGGGGGGCTGACGGCTCTGCCGGGAGCGTCCAGGTCGTTCAGCCGCTCCGGCGGTCTCGTCCGGCTGGACGGGCCCTTGGTGCCGGCCATGTCCACCGCGACAGTGGAGCTTCAGGCCGAGGTGAACACGGCGGACGGGTTCAAGATCCTGATCCGCAACGGGGACTCTCCCATCGGAGTGGTCTCGGAGGACGAGACCGGCGTCCACAACGTGGACATCATGAAGCTCACACGGGACGCGGCCGCCTCGAACTACCAGGAGTTCCTGGACTGGGGGATGGAAGGCCGCTGGGCCGACCGCACCGGCACCATCGGGATCGACGACGCGCTTTCGCTGTACTGCATCGCCTGCGTGCAGTACTCCGACGGGTTCAACATCCACATGTCCAGCCGGACCGTGGAGCTCTTGGAGGTGCTGGGCTTCTCCTACCCGGACGCATCAGCGGCGTTCACCAATGTCCTGGGCCATGAGATGTGGCACACCTTCCAGATGGGCTATTGGGGGGCCGAGGGCTCCAGAGGAATGCCGTCGGCGGTCACCGAGGGCCACGCCCGCTTTCAGGAGACCCTGCACAGCTATTCCCAGGTAAGCCATCAGCCCGGCAGCCTCGTCTACGCACTGAGCGACGCCTCCAGCTACGCGAACTCCTGCAACGGGTACTTCTTCGTGGGATCGGGAATCATCGTCCGCCCCACGCAGGACGCCGCGGTGGCCGCGGCGATGACCACACACTCCTACGACATGTGCCTTTTCTGGATGTCCTGGTACGCCACGAACGGCATGTCCGGGTTCGTGTCCTTTATGGAGTCGGACCCAGCGTCCGCACAGGGGGGGTTCTGGGAGAAGTTTCAGTCCGGACTCGAGTCCTCTGCCGGCGACGCGGGGCTTGAGTTCGCGCGGTTCGGTGCGAGGCTGCTGTCGGACGCCAAGCTCGAGTGGGGTCCGGCGGTGGGGGGCGGTCCGGTGCTGGACTGGTCCGAGCACCTCAGGTCCTGGACGCCGGGGGCCCAGACGGGGCCCACCACCAAACGCACTCTCGGCGGCGGAGGAATCGCCGCCCGGCCCGTGGTCGGTGCTGGTACCGCGGTGCTCAGCGGGGGGGACGGCGCCCGGCTCTACCTGGCTACCAGCGGTGGTAACGGATTGTCCGTAACCCGAGTCGGCTCGGGTGACGCAGTGGGCGCCCCCGCCGAGGGCGACAGGTCGTGGCTCATCGCGGTGAACGTGGGGGGCAACGCCTCCGCAGTCACGTTCGGAACGGCGTGAAGGCGTTTCGCGTGAAAGCAGCCGGGTTCCGTCCGAAGCGCGCCGCAGCGACCTTCGTCGTGGCGATCTCGCTGCTGGCGACCGCGACGGGTGCGGCTTCCGTCCCCGCCGTCTCGTCTGCGCGAGTGGCCGCCCTGCCGGACGGGTCGGCTGCGGCCCTGGCCGCGGGGCGTCCGGTCGACCTGCGACTTCCGATCGGGATCTTCCGGCTGACGGCCACTCCCAACGACGTGCTGGCCGAGGGGGCCGAGGTGGTCTCCATCTCGGATGCATCTCGCGTCCCGCGGCCCCGGCCCCCCGTCACCACCTACATCGGATCGGTTTCGCCGGACATGGGGTTGCGCGTTCGGCTGGGCATCGACCGGACGGTCCGGGGCATCGTCCTGCAGCCCGACGGCACGGGTTGGACGCTCATCCCACGGACCGACGGAGGGGCCGACGCCGTCACGCTTGACGACCATCCCGAGGCCACAGGCGAGGACGGGATCGCGGTCCCGGGAGTGGACTCCAACGTCCGAGCCGACGGCGTCCCGGCGGGGAACTCGGGAACGCTGCTGCTTCGTCTGGCGCTGGAGGTGGACCACGTCTACTTCGGCTTTTACCGCACGACCTGGGAGCAGAACGTCCTGGAGCTCGTGAACATGACCGAGGCGATCTACGAGCAGATAGACGTCCGATTCCGGGTCACCTCGCTGGGGGCCTGGCAGACACCCGATCCGTACACCGCGCCCAACGCGTGTGGAGGAGGCAAGCTCGAGCAGTTCAGCTCCTACTGGCGAAACGACCACGTTCGGCGCGCCATTCCCCGCGACACCGCCCACCTGCTCACGGGGTTCATGAGCGGTTCGGCTGCCGGCTGTGCGTATGTGTCGCAACTGAACACGAGCCTGGCCTACGCGGTCAACCTGTTCCGGGGCGGCCTGACCGGAATGCGCGACAGCGTCAACATCTTCGCGCACGAGCTTGGCCACAACTTCAACGGCAGACACGAAAAGAGCATCGGCCCCTACGGCGCGACCGGACTTGGCACCGCGGCCATAGTCCCGCCGTACACGCTGATGAACCCGAGCATCGGAGCCGTCGTGTTCCGGTTCAGCGACCTCGATGGGGCCGTGTCCCCGCAGACGGGCCAGGAACTGGACAACGCGGGGGCGATGAGGTCCTATGCCCAGTTGCGGCTCGGGCCCGCCTGACTAGGGGGCGCCGGTGCGCATGTGCAGGCGCAGCACCGACCCGGAGGTGAAGAACCTCACCTGGACCAGGTCGCACAACTCGTTGGCCAGCCAGACGCCATAGCCGTGGGCCTGCTCGGCCTCCGGACGCTTGCGCCCGACCAGGGGGTTCTCGATGCGTCCGGTGTCGCGGACCTCGCAGATCACGCATTCCTCCTCCGCCCACACCCGGATGACTGCGGGGGTGCCCCCGTGGCGGAGGC
Organism: Actinomycetota bacterium; assembly: GCA_035536535.1. NCBI lineage: Bacteria > Bacillati > Actinomycetota > Actinomycetota bacterium. Next base: position 15,639 of record DATLNZ010000127.1, read on the forward strand.
TGTTGGTGGCGATTTCGGTCACCGCCAGGACGAAGTCCCGGGTCCGGGCTTCGTCCACCCCGGCTCCGGACGCGACGCGCTCCACGAGTTTCCTGAGCGGCTGGAGCCTGTCCACATCGAGGATGACCTCGTGAAAGGGCAGCTTCGGCTCCGGCAGCGCCTCGTCGAACCGCCGGTCGCATTCGCCCGGGTGCGTGTAGGTGTAGCTGTCCCACCGGATTCCGTCGGTGGACAGGACCGGGTGGCTGCGGTGGGCCTCCTCGATCACGTCGGCCGATAGTGCCTCGGTGTCGTACGGACACAGGATCCACGCGGGAGCGCCTTTAAAGGCCATGTTGATCAGCGACTCGTGTCGCTGGGCCTCCACCAGCTCCTCCCGGGATCGGCCCGACCAGATCGGCTCGCCGATTCCACGGACACGGGTGCCGGGCTTCACCTGTTCGTCGACGAAGTCGTGCCACCGGGAGATGATGCGTCCGGGATTCCGGCCGATCTCACGCATGTCCGCGAACATGGCTTTGTCCGCGTCGCGGCCGAGGGCAGAGCGGATAAGTTCGATCTTGTGGTCCACGACCATGACGAGGACTGGTTCGTCGGCGGTGATCGAGTCCCGTACAAACCTGCTCATCCGGTCCGTGAACTCGTCGTCGCCAGCGTAGAACAGAGCCTCGTGGACGAAGGTTCCCTCATTCGGGGGCGTCTGGGCCAGATTGCTCAACAGGATCTCCTGCAGGAGTAAGTGGGTGAGACGCCGATGGCCTCTTTCGAATTCATCGGCACAGTCGAGCCATTGCGCGACCCTCTTGTCGTGAGCGCGTCCGGAGCATGGTGTCTGGCGAGCCGGGAGGGGCGAGGGGACCCCGGAGCCGAGGAGATGTTACCCCTTGGACGCCAAGCTCACACAACAATTCCCGGCAGCGCACGTTGCCCCGCCGGGCGCATAGTGTGTCAAGCGTGACCGGGGGGTTGCGCAGACGGGTCGCTGACCCGCGCTGCCACGAACGACAAGGAGCGCAGATGAGGAACAGGCTTGTGATCGCGCTGGCGGTATGTGCGTTGGTGTTCTCGAGCGCGTGCGCGCAGGACGAGCAGGGCGACTCGACCGCTTCGCCGGCCTCCACCGCCGCAGCGGGTGGAGTCTCCCTGGAGGTCGCCGACCCGCCGACCAAGCTCAAGGGCAACGTCGTGCAGGCACAGGTGACGGTCAAGGGGGTTCAGATCGTCAAGGCCGACGGGGATACCTCGGGCAAGACCGGACACCTGCACGCCTTTATCGACCGTGAGCCGGTGGAGGTGGGACAGACGATCCCTGTCGAGAAGGGGATCGTGCACTCCGCGGAGAACCCGCTGACCCTGTACGGACTGTCCGAAGGAAGCCACGAGGTCACGGTCGTGCTGGGGGACGGGACGCACAAGCGAATCCACGAGGGGGTCGAGGAGACCTTCAACTTCGACGTGGAGGGTCCGACGGTGAAGGCGACGGTGGAAGGCACGACCGTGAAGCTGGCGTCCGACGGCGTGGACATCAAGGCTCCCGACGGCGACGCCTCGGGCAAAACCGGCCACTACATCCTGCTCATCGACCCGGCGGCGGCACCGAAGCCGGGCGTGGCCATTCCCACCACCGACAAGTCGAAGTTCATTCACACCACCGAGTCCTCGGTGCCTCTCACGGGGCTGACACCCGGGGACCACATCGTGTACGCCGTAGTGGCCAACGGCGCCCACGCGCCGCTCACGCCTCTGGTGGCCGACAGGGTGACGGTGACGGTTAAGTAGCGGTGGGGCTGCGCGCGTCGTTCGCGCGGCACCGCCGTCTGGTCCTCGCGGGGGGAGCCGCGGCCGCGGCTCTCCTCGTGTTCGTCCTGGCGTTTTTCCAGCCCCAGAAGCTGTTCATCGACCAGGTGGTGGACGAGACGCCGCCGCCGAAGTCGACTCCGGGCCCCGTGGGAACGGGTCCGGCATCTGCTCCGGTGGCGTCGGGGCCTCCGCCGGCAGAGGCCACCCCGGCCCCCGCACTGCCGTCGGGGACGTTCCGCTCCCTGGCCCATCAGTCAAAGGGACGGGCGGTCGTGGTCCCGGGGGACGGGGGGTCGCGGACGCTTCGCTTTGAGGACTTCTCCACCGACAACGGGCCGGACCTGCGCGTGTACCTGTCCGCGACCACGGACTACGACGCCGACTTCGTAGAGCTGGGAAGGCTCAAGGGCAACAAGGGAGCTCAGAACTACGACCTGCCCGGGAGCGTGGACCTGTCTCGGCACCGGTACGCGGTTGTGTGGTGCAAGCGGTTCTCGGTCGGATTCGCGGTGGCGGAACTGGCGTAGAGCCCGCGTGGCCAAGTGGGTTCTTCCGCATCTTGCTGACGGGCATCAGGGTTCCTCCTGCGATCAAACCGGACGGATCCCCTCAGGGCGCACCCGCTTTCGGGCTAGTAGGCCGGGTGAGACCAGCTGCCGGAGTAGGAGGCGATGGTGGTCCCGCCGCTGATCACCAAGCAGCTGCC
>DATLNZ010000128.1 GCA_035536535.1 Actinomycetota bacterium
GGCGAATCGCCGGTGCTCGGCGATGTCGACGACGGACTGGTCCTTGAGCTGAAGACCGGATCGATGTTCAGGGCCAGGCGGGGGGCCGGGACCAGCTTCGTGATCGCTGGGGAGTCCAGGAGCCCGGCGCCTTCGGCCGCCACGGGTCTGGACGGCGCCTTTTGGACCTATGGCCTGCGTGGCAGGCCGACCATGCCGTCGGCGATCGTCCTCGAGGAGCTGATAGACCGGACCGGCGTTTCCAGCGGGACCTTCGACCTCGGGTCGGCGGCCTTCGGCATGACCCGCGTCGCCACTGGGCAGCTGGACGCCTACGTCGACCACGGCCAGCGTCTCATCGACGACCTGCCGCAGACGCGCGAGCTGTTCGAGCGCATCGCCGGAGGCGCGGTCCTCAACAACAGCCCGTACGACGTCGCCGCGGCGCTGCTGATCTGCACAGAGTCCGGCTGCACCGTCACGGACGCGGGAGGACGGCCCCTGGAAGGCCGGGCCCTGGTCGGGTCGGGCCCCGACGAGCAGCTGTCGACCCTCGCCGCCGGCACCCCCGAGTTGCACGCCCAGATCCTCCAGGCGCTGGACCGGGGGATCGACCGGCTGCGCGCGGCGATGCACCAGGGACGGGGATCGGCGCGCCCGATCGGGTAGGGTCGGCTGACCATGGCCCGCAAGTTCACCCGGAAGCGCTGGCGGCGGCCGCAGCGGCTCAGACTCGACGAGACGCCGGTCGTTCGCAGAAAGGACATGGCCGTACTCACGATCCTGCCCATAGGCCCTCAGGAGGCCTGGCCCGAAAACCGGCGCAGGATCATCGGACTGCTGGTGCTGTTCCTAGCCGTCTGTGCCCTGGAGGGCGCGGCTGTGGCGGCGACGCCGCTCGCCTGGTGGACGGGTCTGTTCCCGCCGGTCTTTGGATTGCTCTACCTCGCGGGGGGCGCGCGGTGGGGCGACGCCTGGATCCAGCGGGCCCTCGGCGCCGCCGGCCACGACTCGCCGCAGCTGCTGGGGCAGATCAAGGCGCTGGCGGCGAGGATCTCGATGGACGTTCCCGATCTCCTGGTGGCGCCCGGAGAGACCCCCAACGCATTCGGATTCGGCCTGCGGCGCAAGTGGATCGTGACCACCGCGGGCGCTTCCTCGCTCGGTCTCCTGGAGGCCGAGGCGATGCTCGCCCACGAGATCGTCCACCTTCGCGACGGAGACGCCACCGTCAGCTCCGTCTATGTCCTTCTCGCCGGAGCGGCAGACGTCGTGGTCAAGGCGATGGGAGCCCCGGCCGGTGTGGTGGCCCTCCTGTCGATTCCCGTCTGGCCGGCCTGCCTTGTGGTGAGGGTCCTGGGTGCACGGGCTTTTCCGCGCGACCGGGAGCATCGGGCCGATGTCGCCGCGGCGCTTCTCACCCGCTACCCGCCGGCGGTGGGCAAGCTTCTGTCCGGCGTTCCCCGTGAGCAGGCCGGCTCGCCCCTCGGCGCAACCGACAGGTTCTGGCTGGCTCCTCGCGCTGCGGGGCCCGGCATGACGGTCGACGAGCGCACCGCCGCGATCGGCGAGATGTAGGACCGTCACTCAGCGGCCCCCTTGGGGCCTGTCGTGGCCGGGCGCCCGATACGATGGGTCCCACGGCGGCTGAGGAGGACGGATGGAACGGGGCACGGTCAGGGTCAAGCGCGGTCTGGCGGAGATGCTCAAGGGCGGCGTCATCATGGACGTCACCGACTCCGAGCAGGCCAAGATCGCCGAGAACGCAGGCGCCGTCTCGGTCATGGCGCTGGAGCGGGTGCCCGCCGACATCCGCGCCGAGGGCGGAGTGGCGCGCATGGCCGACGTCCGCAAGATCGAGGAGATCATGTCCGCCGTCTCGATCCCGGTAATGGCCAAGGCCCGCATCGGGCACTTCGTGGAGGCCCAGGTCCTGGAGTCGGTGGGCGTCGATTTCATCGACGAGTCGGAGGTCCTGACACCGGCCGACGAGGAGCACCACATCGACAAGTGGGCGTTCACCGTTCCGTTCGTGTGCGGCTGCCGGAACCTCGGCGAGGCGCTGCGGCGCATCGGGGAAGGAGCGGCCATGATCCGGACAAAGGGCGAAGCTGGGACCGGTGACGTGGTGGAGGCGGTTCGCCACATGCGCACGGTGTCGTCCGGCATCCGCAGGTTGTCGGGGCTGCGTCCGGAGGAGCTCGCGGCGGAAGCCAAGGAGCTACAGGCGCCTCTGGACGTCGTCACCGAGGTCTCCCGGACTGGCGCCCTTCCCGTCGTCAACTTCGCGGCAGGGGGCATCGCGACCCCGGCCGACGCGGCGCTGATGATGCAGCTGGGGTGTGACGGCGTGTTCGTCGGAAGCGGCATCTTCAAGAGCGAGGACCCCTCGGCGCGCGCCCACGCGATCGTCATGGCCGTGTCGCAGTTCGAGGATCCCGAGGCGGTGGCCCGCGCCAGCAGGGGGCTGGGCGAGGCCATGCGCGGCGAGGAGGTCTCCAAGCTGGGACAGCGGCTGGCCGACCGCGGCTGGTGAGGCGGTGAAGGCCGGCGTCCTCGCCCTGCAGGGCGACGTCCGTGAACACCTCGACATCATCGGGCGGGGCGGCTGCGCGGCGGTCCCCGTTCGCAACGCCTCGGACCTGCAGGCCATCGACGCGCTGATTCTTCCGGGCGGGGAGTCCACCACTATCGGCAGCCTCCTCGAGCGCCACGAGATGCTCGACCCCCTGCGCAAGCGCATCGAGTCGGGAATGCCCGCCTTCGGCACCTGCGCCGGAGCGATCCTGCTGGCCCGGGAGGTGCTGGGGGGCGACGTCCCCCGGCCCGGCGGCATGGACCTGGTCGTCCATCGCAATGCCTACGGGCGACAGGTGGACAGCTTCGAAGAGGACGTGGACGTTCGGGGGCTGGGGACGGTCCGCGGCGCATTCATCCGGGCCCCCCGGATCGAGCAGACGGGCGAGTCGGTGGACGTCCTCGCCGAACGCCACGGCCGTGCGGTGGTCGTCCGGGAGGGTCATCTGCTGGCAGCCACCTTCCACCCGGAGATAACCGGCGACGATCGCCTGCACCGCTGGTTTCTGGAAGAGATCTGCGGCCCCGCCGGGCGGGCCTAGAGTTGGCGGACGTAAGGGGGACCTGGGGCGCCCACGCCGGGAGTTTCGCCTCGGAAGCGGCCGACGCCGAGGAACGGCCGCCGATGCGCAGGCTGCTGGAGCTTTGCGGCCCGCCGTCCGGACGAGCCCTGGACGTCGGCTGCGGCGCCGGCTTCACCGGGTTTGCCTTGGCCCGCGCGGGGTGGGACGTGGTCTATCTGGACCCGACCCACGAGATGCTCTTGGAGACGCGGGCGGGACGGCGGGCGCGCAACCTGCCCGGTGAGGAGCGGGTCGTGGAGGCCTGGGCGGAGGCCGGGCCATTCCGCAACGGGTCCTTCCGTCTGGTGGTGTCCCACCGCGCGCCCCACCAGTTCCGCGACGTCGCCGAGTTTTTGGCCGAGGCCCGCAGGCTCACGGCTCCCGGAGGTCTCGTGGGGATAGCCGACCAGTCGCCGATGGACGGCTGGGAGGAATGGCATAACGACCTGGAGCGCCTCCGCGACCCCACCCACGGCAGTGCCCTGAGCCTTTCGCAGTGGAACCAGGCGTTCGAGGAGGCCGGGCTGCAGATCCTCCAGGCCGGGTCCGTGGACCAGCCGCGGGAAGTTGAGTCCTGGATCCATCGGGTCGGCTGCACGGACGAGGTCCGCGATGAGATCCTGCGAACCGTGCGGTCCATGCCGGAGGACCTGGAGTCATGGCACCGGCCCCACACGGACGCCGAGGGGCGCCTGATCGTCCAGGCCCCTCACGCGGTGGTCGTGGCTCGGTCCCCGGGATAGGCTCGACGCATGGCGGGGCACTCGCACTGGGCGGGGATCAAGCGCAAAAAGGCCGTGGTGGACGCGCGGCGCGGGAAGGTGTTCGCCAAACTCATCCGCGGCATCGAGGTGGCGGCCCGCGAAGGGGGGACATCCAACCCCGAAAACAACATGACGCTTGCCGCCGCGATTGAGCGCGCCAAGGAAGCATCCTGCCCGGTGGACACGATCGAGAAGGCGGCCAAGCGCGGCGCCGGTGAGCTCGACGAGGGACTCCGCTACGAGCGGGTCGTCTACGAGGGGTACGCCCCCGGCGGCGTTGCGCTTCTGGTCGAGACGCTGACCGAAAACCGCAACCGGACCGGCTCCGACGTCCGCGCCGTGTTCGCACGCGGTGGCGGCAGCATCGGCGAGCCCGGGTCGGTCGCCTGGATGTTCGAGCGCAAGGGCGTGGTCCTCGTCAGGGGCGACGCCGCGGAGGACGACGTCCTCACGGCCGCTGCCGAAGGGGGGGCCGAGGACGCGCACCGCTCCGGCGATGCCTGGGAGATTGTCTGTGAGCTGAAGGACTTCGGCGCCGTAAGAGATGCCGTCAAGGGGGCCGGGCTCCCGGTCGAGTCCGCGGACCTGGCGATGATTCCGACGACGACGATGGACCTCGACGCCGACGCTGCCCGCAAGGTGCTGCGGCTCGTGGACGTGCTCGAGGACCTGGACGACGTGCAGGTGGTGTCGACGAACTTCAACGTGTCCGACGAGGTCTTCGCGCAGATCTCCTAGAACGTCCAGGCGCCCCGGGCGAACCGCCAGAAGAACACCACCTGAGCGGCTGCCCCAAGTGCACAAAGTCCCCACATCACCGGCTTCTTCGACGTCACCCGTCCGAGGACGAGGAACAGCGGGTAGATCCCCAGCAGGTAGCGGGGCAGGCTCAGCAGCCAAGAGGCCGAAGTGACCAGGATCAGCGCCGCCCAGCCGTACACACGGTCCGCCGGTCGCAGCCGTCTCCATCCCGCGAGCAGGACTGCCGCCCCCGCGGCGAACCCGAGCAGCCTCCCCCAGAAGATGATCGCGTAGTCGCCGCGCAGGTCCGGACCCGTCACGTGGCCCAGGGCCTCACGCAGCGGAACCCACGGCGGAACCAGCCGCTGGGACCAGTGACCTGCCTGGATCTCCAGGAAACGGAAGGGGTCGCCGTACACGACCTGGTTCAAGGCCAGGTAGCCCGCGAATCCGAGCGGGACCACCAAGAGCGTCCACGCCACCCGCCGGCCGAGCTCGCGGCCGTCTCTGTCCCTGAGCCCAGCGACCGCCTCGGCCAGCAGGCCCGGGATTAACGCCGCTCCCGCCACCCGGGTTGCGGTGGCGGCCGCTCCAGCAATTCCGGACCACCCCCAGGCGCCTGTCCGGGCCGCGTAGACCGACGCGAGGACCGCCGTCAGGAACAACGCCTCGGTGTACGGAGCCGCGAGGAAGAGGGCCGTCGGAAAGGCGAAAAGCAGCAGGACGCACCCCCAAGCCTCCCGGTGGCCGGTGTCCAACCGTGCCAGCCGGTACAGAAACCAGCCGGCTCCCACGCTCGCCACGAAGGAGACCGCCAGCGCGGACACCACCAGGTTCGGCACCACGAACGAGACGATCCGGACAAGTAAGGGGTACAGCGGGAAGAACACGATGTACAGGCCGTCCTCGCCCGAGGACTTGTAGCCCACCTCCGCGATGCGCAGGTAATGGTGCGCATCCCATCCAGTCCACATGTCCAGGACCCCCCGGCCGGGGATGCCGGATATAGCCACGGTCCCGACGGACCACAGGACCACGCGGATGGCGGCGGCAAGGGCGGCGATGCGCAAAAGGACCGTGCCAGCCCCGGGCTCGTCCGGTGGGGGCGTCCCTGCCTCCGGACTGCGGGCAGCAGCAGAGCCGGGCTCGTCCTGCTCGTCGACGGGCGGATTGGGTCCGGGCGTCTTCAAGTGGTCCTCAACGGAGCCCGCCAGCGGTGACAATCGACGCAATGGCCGGGCTGCTCGTTCTGATCGCGTGCGTGTGGTGGGGCTTCAGCCTGCTCAGGTTACTGGGGGTCGGACTGAAGCCGGAACTGCGGTGGGCGGTGGCTCCCGTGGCGGGCCTGGCGGCCGGTGTCTGGGTCCTGTACCTGCTGTGCTCGGCGGCCGGGTCCATGTCGTTGGTTCCCTTGGCGGGAGCCGTCGTGCTGTTCGCGCTGACGGCCGCGGCGGCGCGCCTGCGACCGTCGTCCCCGCCCGGCCGACCCGCGCCGTGGTTCGTGCTCACCGCCGTCTGCATCGGCGGGGGACTTCTCGCGCTGAACGTCTACGGCGTGCTGCCGGTGCTGGCGGACGGCAACGTCTGGGCGGCCGAGCACGTGTGGGCCGACACCCCTTTCCACTCCGGGATCATCAACACCTTCGCCCACGGCGGGAACTTTCCCCCTCAGAACACCCTGGCCCTGGGCCACCCCCTCAAGTACCCGTTCCTGGTGGACTTCGCCTCGGCTGTGGTGGTCTGGGGCGGAGGCAGCCTGCGACTGGCGCTGGTGTCGGTCAACCTGCTCGTCGGTGTCGCCTTCTTCTGCGGCCTGGCGGCGCTGACGCACCGCGCCACCGGCTCCCGGCGCGCGGCCGTTCTGGCCTGCCTGCTGTTTTTCTTTCTGGGGAACCTGGGCTGGCTGTCGATCCCGGGTGACGTGGCCCGGGCCGGGGGGCTCCTGGACTGGCTCGGGGACCTCCCCTGGAGCTATACCGGCGACTCCCTGGGGAACAAAGGCCGCGACCGCCTGGGGATCGGGGTCTATCTGGGCAATCCGGTGTTCATGTTCCTTTTGCCGCGCCGCTCGGGCGCGTTCGGACTTGCCACCGGGACCGCCGTCCTGCTGCTCGCCGACGATCTTGTGGACCTCGCGCGACTGGGCAAAGCCGCGCTAATGGGCCTGCTGCTCGGGGTCCTTCCGCGGATCCACGCGCATACCGCGATGGCGATGGCCGTCGCGCTGCCGGTGTGGTTCATGCTGTCCCCCTTGCGAGAGCCCGACGGGGTCCCCCGTCGCTGGCTTCGGGCCTGGCGCAGGCTGGCACCCTCGGCAGCGGTCGCCGGGACCGTCGCGCTGGCGGTCGCCCTTCCGCAGGTCCTGGCGATGACGCGCCAGCCAGAGGGCTTTTCGTCCGGCTCCTACGGCTGGATCGGAGAGGCGCAGGAGGCGGGGCTGCGGCTCGTGGGCGGGGAGTGGGGGGCCCTCGCCACGATCGGGCTGTTCTGGCTGCTCAACGGGGGTCTTCTGCTCCTCGCGGCGGTGCCCGGCCTCCTGCTGGGCGGCAGGCGGCTCGCGGTGTTCTACCTGCCGTTCGCGCTGCTATGGCTGCTCGGAAACCGCCTGCGGACCCAGCCGTACGAGTGGGACAACAGCAACCACTTCGTCTGGTGGCAGGTCGGTACCACCGTGGTGGCCGCCGGACTGCTCGCCCGCTGGCTCGACCGCAGCCGGTCCGGCCCCCCGGCCCCGGCCCCAGATCCGCGCACACCAGGTCAAGCCCCGGTCCCCGGCACCGCTGCGCGGCAGCGCGTCTCCCCGGACCCCCGCCCTGCCCGGCTCTGGACGGGCGTCCGGCCCTTTGTCGCGGGATTGGCCATCGCGGGGATCGGACTCGGCGGCGTCCTGTCCTTCACTTACTCCTCGCAGCACAGAATGTTTCTCTGGACGGCCGGCGACATCGAGTTCGCGCGCCGCGTCCGCGCGTCGACCCTTCCGGGCGACGTCGTGCTCACCGCCGCGTACGAGTCCCACTCCCACCCTGTCAACGCGCTTTCCGGACGCCAGATGTACATGGGATGGGGAGGGTGGCTGGAGGCGCACGGTGTGGATTCGCAGGCCTACGTCGAGCGCGTGCTGCGCATGTACTCCGGCGACACCGGCCTCATGCGCCTCCTCGGCGTCGACTACGTGGTCCTCGGCCCCCACGAGCGGGGGCACGTTCAGAGGGCCTACGAAAGCCAGAGACCGGAGCTTCAGGGTCCGGACCCGTCCCCGGGCCTTCTGGCCAACCCCGAGCTGAGGACGGTCCTGCGTGCGGACGTCAACGGCCACGAATGGAGGCTCCTGAGACTGGTGCCCGGGCCCGGGCAGCGTCGTCAGTGACGTGTCACTGTCTCCCGGCCCTCATAGGCTCGGGGTCATGCGTGTCCTCGGCCTCGACCCCGGCCTGACCAGCGCCGGCTACGGCGTGGTCGAGGACGGTCGCGAACTGGCAGCCGTGGCCTTTGGAGCCATCCGGACCCCCCAGGGCCCGGTCCCGGAGCGGCTTCTGTCCCTGCACGCCCGGCTGACCGAGCTGCTGGCGGAGCACAGTCCGGACGCCGTCGCTGTGGAGCGGGTCGTGTTTAACGCCAACGTCCGAACCGCCATGTCGGTCGGGCAGGCGGCCGGCGTCGCATTCCTGGCCGCCGCCCAGCGGGGCTGCGAGATCGCCGAGTACGCCGCCGGCGAGGTGAAGGTGGCCGTGTGTGGCGACGGTTCGGCGGGCAAGCGCCAGGTCCAGGAAATGGTGGCCCGGCTGCTCCGCCTGCAGCAGGCCCCCTCTCCGCCGGACGCCGCGGACGCGCTTGGCCTGGCCATAACCCACCTGCGGACGCGCCGGATGCGGTCGTTGGAGAAGCGGACCGCCCGTGCTTGACCACGTCCGCGGACAGGTCGCGCGGGTGACCGGTGACGCCGCCATCCTGACGGTGGGCGGCATCGGGCTCCGGATCGAGATGCCGACCTCCGATCTCGCCTCGCTGGACGGCGTCGCCACCGTCCACACCGTGCTCATCGTTCGCGACGACAGCGTCCAGCTTTTCGGGTTCGCCACGGAGCGCGGCAGGGAGCTGTTCCGAGCCTTGACGTCGGTCGGCAGCGTGGGGCCGAGGCTCGCGCTGGCCGTGCTTTCGTTCCACCCCGTGACCGCGCTGGAGCGCGTGCTTGCCGCCGGTGACGCCGACGCCATAACGCTGGTGCCGGGGATCGGCCGCAAGACGGCTCAACGGATCGTCCTGGAGTTGCGCGACAAGCTGGGGGTCGTGGACACCCCGGTCACGACCGGACCCATAGCCGACGTACGGGAAGCGCTCAGGGGAATGGGGTTCTCGCCGCAGGAGGTACAGGAGATGGTGTCGGACCTGCCCGCCGATGGCGACGTTGACACGCTCCTGCGCCACGCGCTGAAGGCCGGGGACGCCGCGAGGGCCGAGCGCTGACCGGCGTCCCGCACCCACCGGAGGCCGGACCTTGACCGGGTCAAACGGCAAGCCGCCGGCCAGGTCGCTGCCGCCCGAGCCCCCGCTCGACGACGCCGCGGACGAGGTCATGCCTGACCCGGCTCTGCTCACGCCCGACCCCCTCGAGGGCGAGCTCGAGGTCGACCGGTCGCTGCGGCCCCGGGTCCTGGCCGACTTCGTGGGCCAGACCGACGCCAAAGAGCGGCTGTCGATCGTCCTGGAGGCGGCGCGCGGCAGGGGAGAGCCCTGCCCCCACCTGCTCTTCAGCGGACCCCCGGGCCTGGGCAAGACGTCGCTTGCCCACATCGTGGCCAACGAGATGCAGACCCAGATCCGAGTGACGTCCGGACCGGCCATGGAGCGTCCGGGGGACCTGGTGGCCGTCCTATCCAACCTAGAGTCCGGCGACATCCTTTTCGTGGACGAAATCCACCGCCTGAACAGGGTCGTGGAGGAGGTCCTGTACCCGGCGATGGAGGACGGCGCCGTCGACATCGTCCTGGGCAAGGGGCCTTCCGCGCGCACCCTGCACTACCGCCTGGAACCGTTCACCCTGATCGGAGCCACCACCCGCACCGGGATGATCACCTCCCCCCTGCGCGACCGGTTTGGCTTCTCTTCGCGCCTGGACTACTACACGCCTGAGGAGTTGACGCAGGTGGTGATGCGCTCGGCCGGCCTTCTGGACGTCCTCATCGAACCGGCGGGCGCCCGCGAGATCGCGTCTCGGTCGCGGGGGACCCCTCGAATCGCCAACCGCCTGTTGCACCGTGTCCGGGACTTCGCCCAGGTCAGAGCGGATGGGCACATCTCCGCCGACGTGGCGTCCAGGGCGCTGTCCGTGTTCCACATCGACCCGCTTGGCCTGGACCAGGTGGACCTGGCCATCCTGCGGTCGTTGGTCGAGAAGTACGACGGTGGACCGGTGGGCGTCTCGACCCTGGCCATCGCGGTGGGGGAGCAGCCCGAGACGATAGAGGACGTCCACGAGCCCTACCTCGTCCAGACCGGCTTTCTGGCCCGCACCCCCCGCGGCCGGGTCGCCACCGCCTCCGCGTGGCGGCACCTGGGACTGGAGCCCCCAGAGCGTCCCCAGGGCGACCGCCTGTTCTGAAAACCGGCTGACCCGGGGGGCCCGGGGCGATATCCTTGATGGACCAGACCGAAAGGGACCGCCAGATGGAAACCCGCACGATCGTCTCTCTGACTCCCGCCGCCGCGGCCAAAGTCCGTGAGTTCATCGCCGCCGAGCCGAATGCCGACGACCTCGTGCTTCGCATCGAGGTGCAGCCCGGAGGGTGCGCCGGGTTCCGCTACGGACTGTTCTTCGACGATCAGGTCGCGGAGTCCGACCTCGTCGAGGAGGTCGAAGGCGTGCGCGTGGCCGTGGACCCCATGTCGGCGCCGTACCTGACGGGCGTGGTCGTGGACTGGACGGAGTCCCTCCGGCAGTCCGGCTTCCAGATCAGCAACCCCAACGCCGGCGGCGGCTGCGCCTGCGGCGACTCCTTCCAGTAAGGCCCCCTTGATCGACCAGGGCACCAGGGCTCCGGACATAGACACCCCCTCCACCACGGGGCACTTCCGCCTGGCGGAGGCCCTGGAGCGGGGGCCGGTGGTGCTGTGGTTTTACCCCCTTCCCGACACCCCGGGCTGAACGATCGAGGCCCTCGAGTTCGAGGGATGGCTGGACTCGTTCCAGGAGCTGGGCGTCTCGGTCGTCGGGTGTTCGCCCGACCCCCTTGAGGCCCAGCAGTCGTTCGCCACCCGGCAGACCCTGAGGTTCCCGCTTCTCGCCGATCCTGATGGCAAGATCTGCAGGGCCTACGGCGTGCTGCCGGAGGGAGGGGGGTTCGTCACCCGCGGCACGGTTGTCATCGGAACCGACGGCACCATCACCCTCGCCTACCCGCAGGCCAGGGTCAGGGGGCACGCCGAACAGGTGCTGAACGACCTCCGGACGGAGCTGGCCTGACCGCACCTGCCAGGCACCCGGACTGTGAGCTGTGCCTGGCGCACCGCCTGACTCCGTGGCTCCACGAGGACGAGGACTGCTGGATCGCCGAGTGCTTGATCTGCGCGACCCCCATGGTCGTATGGCGGTCCCACGGCTTCCCGGACCAGGCCACGGAGCAGCGAATGGTGCAGCAGCTCGAGAGGGTCGCCGACGCCGTGTACGGCCAGGGTGGGTGGTGGACCGATGGCAGGATGCGGAACATCCCCGACCACTGGCACCGTCACGCGCGCCCGGCCGGGGGTTTCTTCGGCCCCCGCCGCTGACGACCCTGCGAGCGTCATCGGCCTCCGGTACTCTGTCTTCGCGAGTGATCCGCCGGGGACTTGCGAAACCCCGTGGAGCATGTAAGATCGTAGGTCGCGGGTGGTTCGGCCCCCCGCGGGGACCCTCTCCGGGACCCGATCCTTGAGAACTGCATAGTGCAGGGTGTCTGAGGGCACCCCGTCTGTTCTCTGCCAGTAACCCCGCCGAACCCGGGCACCGAGTCGTGCCGAGAGATCCTCTCGGGGCAGCTCGGAGACGGCCCGGCGACGCGGGGGCCCTATCAAGGGAATCGCTCATTGATTTCCCATGGAGGGTTTGATCCTGGCTCAGGGCGAACGCTGGCGGCACGCTTAAGACATGCAAGTCGAGCGATCGGCCCCGGAGAGCTTGCTCTCTGGGGTACGGAGCGGCGAACGGGTGAGTAACACGTGGGTAACCTACCTCGGAGACCGGAATAACTCCGGGAAACTGGAGCTAATGCCGGATACCCTCTTCGGATCGCATGGTCTGGGGAGGAAAGGATTCCGCTTCGAGAGGGGCCCGCGGCCTATCAGGTAGTTGGTGAGGTAACGGCTCACCAAGCCTACGACGGGTAGCCGGCCTGAGAGGGCGAACGGCCACATCGGGACTGAGATACGGCCCGAACTCCTACGGGAGGCAGCAGTCGGGAATCTTGCGCAATGGGCGAAAGCCTGACGCAGCGATGCCGCGTGAGGGATGAAGGCCTTCGGGTCGTAAACCTCTTTCAGCAGGGACGAAGCCACGGGTTACCGTGGTGACGGTACCTGCAGAAGAAGCCCCGGCTAACTACGTGCCAGCAGCCGCGGTAAGACGTAGGGGGCGAGCGTTGCCCGGATTCACTGGGCGTAAAGCGCGTGTAGGCGGTCTGTTAAGTCGGATGTGAAATCTCCGGGCTCAACCCGGAAACTGCATCCGATACTGGCAGACTTGAGGACGGTAGAGGTCGGTGGAATTCCCGGTGTACCGGTGAAATGGTTAGATATCGGGAGGAACACCAGTGGCGAAGGCGGCCGACTGGGCCGATCCTGACGCTGAGACGCGAAAGCCAGGGGAGCGAACCGGATTAGATACCCGGGTAGTCCTGGCCGTAAACGGTGCGAACTAGGTGTGGGGGGCTTACGCCTTCTGTGCCGAAGCTAACGCATTAAGTTCGCCGCCTGGGGAGTACGGCCGCAAGGCTAAAACTCAAAGGAATTGACGGGGGCCCGCACAAGCGGCGGAGAGCGTTGCTTAATTCGACGCAAAGCGAAGAACCTTACCCAGGCTTGACATGCGAGAAGTAGGTGCCTGAAAGGGTTACCCACCCGTAAAGTCGGGAACTCGTGCAGGTGTTGCATGGCTGTCGTCAGCTCGTGCCGTGAGGTGTTGGGTTAAGTCCCGCAACGAGCGCAACCCTCGTCACATGTTGCCATCAGGTAAAGCTGGGCACTCATGTGAGACTGCCGGGGAAACCCCGGAGGAAGGAGAGGATGACGTCAAGTCAGCATGGCCCTTACGCCTGGGGCTGCAAACGCTCTACAATGCGCGGTACAACGGGCTGCGAACCCGCAAGGGGGAGCGAATCCCAAAAAACCGCGCCCAGTTCGGATCGGGGTCTGCAACTCGACCCCGTGAAGCCGGAGTCGCTAGTAATGGCAGATCAGCATGCTGCCGTGAATGCGTTCCCGGGCCTTGTACACACCGCCCGTCACACCCCGAAAGCAGGCAACAGGTGAAGCCGGTGGCCCAACCGCAAGGAGGGAGCCGTCGAGCCTGGGGTTCGTGATTGGGGTGAAGTCGTAACAAGGTAGCCGTACCGGAAGGTGCGGCTGGATCACCTCCTTTCTAACGGAGCAATCCGCTCGGCTCTCGATGCTTGCATCGGGACTGGGACCATGGCGAGAACGTACTGGACCCTCAGACACCCGCACTTGCAGCTCTGAGGGATCGGTCATTCCAAAAGATGGCCGCTCAGAGCTCTTTGACAACAACATAGTGAGCGTAGGCATCTTCATATGGCCAAGCTACAAAGGGCCCACGGTGGATGCCTAGGCGCCAGAAGGCGAAGAAGGACGTGGCTGGCTGCGATAAGCCTCGGGGAGTTGTCGAGCAAACGTTGATCCGAGGATTTCCGAATGGGGAAACCCAACAGGGGTAATGCCCTGTTGACCATGGGTGAATACATAGCCCATGGCCGCGTACCCGGCGAACTGAAACATCTAAGTAGCCGGAGGAACAGAAATCAACCGAGATTCTCCTAGTAGCGGCGAGCGAACGGGGAACAGCCCAAACCGGTGCAGTGTCAAGGCCGCAGCCGTTGCTGCACCGGGGTCGTGGGGGCTGTCTGGAGGTCTGCGGAGCCTCCAAGGAGTTACAAAATTCACGCCTAGCAGAAGCGGCCTGGAACGGCCCGCCAGAGAAGGTAACAGCCCTGTAGGCGAAAGACGTGAATCTCCTGACGGACTCCCCAAGTACTACGGGGCCCGAGAAACCCCGTAGGAATCCAGGGGGACCACCCTCGAAGGCTAAATACTTTCTGGCGACCGATAGTGAAGAGTACCGTGAGGGAAAGGTGAAAAGAACCCCGGGAGGGGAGTGAAATAGAACCTGAAACCGTGGGCCTACAAGCAGTTCGAGCCTGGAAAGCCGGCCTTCGGGCCGGCAGGGTGAGAGCGTGCTTATTGAAGAATGAGCCGGGGAGTTACGGTCGGTGGCAAGGTTAACCCGTCGAGGGGAAGCCGAAGCGAAAGCGAGTCTTAATAGGGCGACTAGTCGTCGGCTGTAGACCCGAAACCTGGTGATCTACCCATGGGCAGGGTGAAGCGGGCGTAAGAACCCGTGGAGGCCCGAACCGTTGTACGTTGAAAAGTGCTCGGATGACCTGTGGGTAGGGGTGAAAGGCCAATCAAACCAGGTGATAGCTGGTTCTCTCCGAAATATCTCTAGGGATAGCCTCGAGAGTTCAGCAACGGAGGTAGAGCACTGTTTGGGCTAGGGGCCCTAAAAGGTTACCAACCCCAGGCAAACTCCGAATGCCGTTGCTCTAGATCTCGGGAGTAAGACGGTGGGGGAGAAGCTTCATCGTCTAAAGGGAAACAGCCCAGACCACCAGCTAAGGCCCCGAAGTGTGCGCTAAGTGGGAAAGGATGTGGAGTTGCAAAAACAGCCAGGAGGTTGGCTTAGAAGCAGCCACCCTTGAAAGAGTGCGTAATAGCTCACTGGTCGAGGGACTCCGCGCCGACAATGTAGCGGGGCTCAAGCGCACCGCCGAAGCTGTGGACGTGCCTGGCCTTCGGGTCTGGTACGTGGTAGGAGAGCGTTCTGTGCGGGGTGAAGCGGGACGGTAACGGTCCGTGGACTGCACAGAAGTGAGAATCCCGGCATTAGTACGCGAAAAGGAGGGTGAGAATCCCTCCCGCCGAAAGCCCAAGGTTTCCTGGGGAAGGCTCGTCCGCCCAGGGTTAGTCGGGACCTAAGGCGAGGCCGAAAGGCGTAGCCGATGGACAACAGGTTGATATTCCTGTACCAGCCACATCGCGCCAACACCCAACCCGGGATGCTAACGGCGGGGTTAACCCGCCGGACCCTAATGGGAAGGGTGACCGATGGGGGGACGCAGGAGGCTAGGGGATCCCAGGCGTTGGTAGTCCTGGGGTAAGCGAGTAGGGGGTCCTGGTAGGCAAATCCGCCGGGACATATACCCTGAGACGCGATGCCGAACCGCAAATAGGTGAAGTCCCTGAAGCCATGCTGCCGAGAAAATCCTCTAGGGAGTTGTGTGGCTGCCCGTACCGCAAACCGACACAGGTGGGCGCGTAGAGAATACGAAGGCGCGCGGATGAACTCTGGCTAAGGAACTCGGCAAATTGGCCCCGTAACTTCGGGAGAAGGGGCACCTCATTAGGGTGAAGGCCTTCTCGGCCTGAGCTCGAAGGGGTCGCAGTGACCAGGCCCAAGCGACTGTTTACTAAAAACACAGGTGGATGCGAAGCCGTAAGGCGCTGTATATCCACTGACGCCTGCCCGGTGCCGGAAGGTTAAGAGGAGGGGTTAGGGGGCAACCCCGAAGCCTTGAATCTAAGCCCCGGTAAACGGCGGCCGTAACTATAACGGTCCTAAGGTAGCGAAATTCCTTGTCGGGTAAGTTCCGACCTGCACGAATGGCGTAACGACTTGGGCGCTGTCTCGGCCAGAGGTCCAGCGAAGTTGCATTGGCGGTGAAGATGCCGTCTACCCGCAGAAGGACGGAAAGACCCCGGAACCTTTACTGTAGCTAGGTGTTGGACTTTGATGCGTGTTGTGCAGGATAGGTGGGAGGCTTTGAAGCGTCGGCGTCAGCCGGCGTGGAGTCAACCTTGAGATACCGCCCTGCGTGTGCTGGGATCCTAACCTGGATCCGTTATCCGGATCGGGAACAATGCCAGGCGGGCAGTTTGACTGGGGCGGTCGCCTCCCAAAAGGTAACGGAGGCGCCCAAAGGTTCCCTCAGCGCGGTTGGCCATCGCGCGTCGAGTGCAAGGGCACAAGGGAGCTTGACTGCAAGACCGACGGGTCGCGCAGGCACGAAAGTGGGGCCTAGTGATCCTCTGACGATAAGTGGGAATGTCAGGGCTCAACGGCTAAAAGGTACTCTGGGGATAACAGGCTGATCTTGCCCAAGCGTCCACAGCGACGGCAAGGTTTGGCACCTCGATGTCGGCTCGTCGCATCCTGGGGCCGGAGAAGGTCCCAAGGGTTGGGCTGTTCGCCCATTAAAGCGGTACGCGAGCTGGGTTTAGAACGTCGTGAGACAGTTCGGTCC
Source organism: Actinomycetota bacterium (assembly GCA_035536535.1). Classification (NCBI taxonomy): domain Bacteria; kingdom Bacillati; phylum Actinomycetota; species Actinomycetota bacterium. The sequence goes on from DATLNZ010000128.1 coordinate 16,192, forward strand.
CTATCCTCTGCGGGCGTAGGAGACTTGAGGAGAGCTGCCCCTAGTACGAGAGGACCGGGGCGGACGCACCTCTAGTGTGCCAGTTGTCATGCCAATGGCACCGCTGGTTAGCTATGTGCGGATCGGATAAGCGCTGAAAGCATCTAAGTGCGAAGCCGACTCCAAGATGAGGTCTCCCATCGGGTTAACCGGGTAAGGCCCCCAGCTAGACGACTGGGTTGATAGGCCGGAGGTGGAAGCGCAGTAATGCGTTGAGCCGACCGGTACTAATAGGCCGAGGGCTTGGTTGAAGATGTCTGCGCTCACTATAGGGTTGTCGAAGCTCTGACTCCCTCAAAAAAGGATTCCCGGTGCCTATGGCGGAGGGGTCACACCCGGTCCCATTCCGAACCCGGAAGTTAAGCCCTCCAGCGCCGATGGTACTGCCCTACAACCGGGGTGGGAGAGTAGGTCGGTGCCGGGGTTTTCTTGAACGAGAGCGGCTCCTTCGGGGGCCGCTCTCGCATATTCGCCGTAGTCTGGTGCCGCTATGAGGGCGGCGTGGAGTCGCAGAAACTCTCCACCCAGTTTCGAACCGCCGCGTACAGTTCCTCGGGACTGCTGGCACTGGCCATCGAGTGCTTGCGGTTCATGGAGTCGAGGGTCTGGGTGACGCGCGCTCGGAACCTCTTGAGGCCGTGGGGCTCCATCCAAACTCGGACGATCAGTATCCCCGTACGGTCGGGCTGAGTGGTCATCGGCCGATACTGCCCGGCCCCCGTCACGTGACTGTTACCGGGAGCTGCGCGCAGGCTTTCAGCCGGAGGTGTCGATGAGGTGGGCCACCAGTCCCTGTATGGACTCGGACGGCTCGAGCTCCAGCTCGGCATGCAGGAGCTGCCTGAACGAGTCGTACTCTCTGATGGCGGCGGCGACGTTCTCTTCCGCGAGGTGCGCCTGGATCAGGGCGTGCCGCGCGCTTTCTCTCAAGGGCTCTCCTGCCACGGCCGCCATTCCGGCCTGGACCGCTTGGCCGAAGCGCTTCTCCTCCGTCAGCCGGCGGCAGAGGGCCTCCAGGGCGCGCAACCGGAGTTGGTGGTAGGACTCGCGCTCCAGGAGCACCCAGTCCTCGGTCCAGTCCGGGAGCAGGTCCGCCGACAGGACCAACTCGCTTGCCTCGACGATCCCCTCCAGCGGCTGGTCCGGGTCAAGGACTCGGCGGGCCAGCGCCTCGCCCTCCCGGTAGTCCACCTCGACAGCCGGAGACAAGACGATGTGGTCGGTGGTGAGAGCGACGAGCGACGGTCCCGGGCTGGTGAGGCGCCACAGCGTGGACCGCAGACTTCCCGCAGCGCGCCCGTCGGTCGAGTCGCCCCACAGGGATCCGGAGACGAAGGTCCTCAGAAGCGGCCGTTCCTGGAGGGCGAGAAAAGTGACGAGCCGCTGCGCGTTCATGGGCAGCACGACCTCTCTTCCCTGAACGCTCAGGCGGAACCCGCCGAGTAGCCCCAGCCGCACTTGTCCGGGGGGCACCTCTGCCGCCTTCGTCTCGGCAACCACCGCACAGCCTCCTCGTGGTCCGAGCCCCCCAATTCGATTCGATAGCCACCTCATTGTAAAGCGGCCTTTTTGGCCAGCGACTCCTCAAGGTCGAGTCTCGCCCCCGTCTTCGCTGGTCAGCGCCGAGTGAGCCGCGACGCGGCGATAACGGAGCGGTCAGGCCCGTTGTGACACCTAGGCCGCGGGCGGTATCTGCCGCGCACGCACCGAACTTCAGGCCCTCCGATTCGGTGGTGTCGACCGGAGCCTGCCCCGGTGGCGTGGGGTGGGACAGTAGGGGATGACGAATCTTCTGCAACGGAAGCGGTCCCTTCGGGGGCCTCTTTCGACTTGCGGGTGGAACCTGCCCGGGGAAAGTGGTCCTGTTGCCTCCGGGTGACGGACGCGGTCCGGCCGGCGGTGTCGCGGTCTGGGCGCGGGTCACCCGCGGGGTGGAGTGGGTGTGTGCGGCCGAGGTCCGGGGACGGCTGGGGGGCCGGATCACGGGACGAGGACACCGGTCCGTCCTGTTCGACGTCCCGCAGGAGCGCCTGCAGGACGTCCTTCTGGCGGCCACGGCCGACGACGTGTTCATTTGGGCCGGAACGGCCGGGGGCATCGGAAGGACGCGGTCCTCGCTGGGTGAGCTCTCGGGCCGGGTGGACGTCCGGGGGGTGGTGGAAGCGGCCGATCTGGTCCGGCTGGTCCGGCCGGTAGCAGACCGGCCGGCGTTCGACGTCTCGGCCAGCTTTCTCGGCTCCCGGAACTTCAACCGCTACGAACTGGAGGACGCGGTCGGGACCGCCGTGGCCGGACACACTGGGTGGCTGTACTCGTCCAGAAGCGCCTCGGCCGCGGGCCCCCCGCCGCAGCTCGTCGCGACGTCTTTCAGCATTCGGGTGCACGTGGACCACGAAGAGGCGATGCTCGGCGTGAGGGTGGGGGATGCGCCGCTGCACCGGCGGTCCTACAAGCGCAACCGTCCTACGGGGACGCTGCATCCGCCGGTCGCCGCGGCCTTGGCCCTTCTGGCGGGCCTGCGGCCGGGGTCGGTCCTGTTCGACCCATATTGCGGAGCGGGAACGATCGCGATCGAGGCGGCCAAACTGGAGCCGGCCATGCTTTGTATGGGTGCCGACGCCGACGCCGGCGCGGTGGCCGGAGCCTCAGAGAACGCAGTTCTGGCGGACACGACAGTCCGGTTCGCCGTCGCCGATGCGCACGATGCGCCCCTGCCGGACGGCTCCATAAGCCGGGTGGTGACCAACCCGCCGTGGGGACGAACGGTCCCGGCCAGGCGCGGTCCGGGTGGCGCCCGGCCAGCGGCCGAGGTCTGCTTGCGGCTGGTCGAGCGCGAGGGGCGGACCGTGGTTCTCAACGATGCGGAGACGGAGGCAGCCAGCGGACGTGAGGGTCTCACGCCGCTCCTATCCGTACGAATGAGGGTCTCAGGGCGCGTGGCCGTCGCGTCCGTGGCAACGGCAGGGTCCGGATCGCCGATCGACCCCAAGGGTCTGCTGGGTCCGGAGTTGAGCGAAGAGCTGGAGACGTGGGAGCCGCTCCAGGCCTCATCGTCGTCCGAAGTCGAGGCCACCTGACGGGTGGGCTCGACTTCCAGGTGCGGTGTGATCCTTGACGCAAAAAGGGTTCGTGGGCCCGCCAGGGATCGAACCTGGGACCAACCGATTATGAGTCGGCTGCTCTGACCGTCTGAGCTACGGGCCCGGACGGTGGATGCTACAGCGCGACGTCCGCATCCGGGCCCTGCCGGCGGCCGCCGGCCGTGGATACGATCGCGTGAAGCCGGACGCGGCGAGGTCACCGACCGGGAGGGGCTTTGGAGGGAAACGGCGGACAGCAGATCGCGGAAGTCCTGAAGCGGCACGGGGTGACGGCGATCTACAGCCTGTCCGGAGCCCAGATCTGGCCCATCTACGACGGCTGCGTCGCCCGGGACATCCGCATCGTGGACGTCCGCCACGAAGCCACTGCCGGTTTCGCCGCCGAGGGGCACGCGAAGCTGACACGGTCCATCGGCGTGGCGGCCGGCACTGCGGGTCCGGGCGTGACAAACCTCGTCAGCGCGGTTGCCTCGGCCGCCGCCGCGGGGTCGTCCCTGGTGGCGCTCGGGGGCCGGGCCCCCCAGGGTCGGTGGGGGTCCGGGAGCCTTCAGGAGCTGGACCACGTCCCGATCCTGGATTCCCTGTGCAAGGTGGCCAGGACGGTCTTCGATCCCGCGGAGGTTGCGGCCGGGACGCACGACGCCGTCGTGGCCGCGCTCACGCCGCACCGCGGCCCCGTGTTCGTGGACGTCCCGCTCGACACGATGTTCTCCACAGCCGAGGCCCGGGTCCCTGAGGCGGGCGAGCGTCCTCGCGGCTCGGATCCCGATCCGGAGTCGGTGGGGGCGGCGGCCGCTGTGCTGGCGGAGGCGCGTCGTCCGGTGGTCGTCGCCGGGTCCGACGTGTGGTGGGAAGGCGCATGGGAGCCCCTGCGCCGGTTGGTCGAGCACCTTCGCCTGCCGGTGGTTTGCAACGGGCTCGCCCGCGGCTGCATCCCCGCCGGGCACGAGCTAGCAGTCTCCAGGGCCCGGTCCGTCGCCCTGAAGGAGGCGGACGCGGTGATGGTGGTCGGGACGCCCCTGGACTTCCGCCTGGGCTTCGGGCGGTTCGGAGACAGCCGCGTGATCCACGTCCAGGACGACCCTTCGGTGCTGGGCACCCATGCCACCCCGGCCGCCTCGGTGGCGGGCGACCTGCCCGGGGCGCTGGATGCCATTGCGTCGGCCGTGACCCCGCAGCCGCAGTGGAGTGACTGGGCGGCCCGGCTCCGGGAACACGAGCTGTCCCGGCGGGAAGCAGAGGGCGCCGATCTGCTCAACGACTCCAGTCCCATCCACCCGGCCCGCGTCTACGGCGCGCTGCGCGAGGTCCTGGACCCCGACGCGGTGGTCATTTGCGACGGGGGCGACTTCGTGTCCTACGCGGGAAAGTACGTGGACAGCTACACGCCCGGCTGCTGGCTTGACCCGGGTCCGTTCGGCTGCCTCGGGACCGGGCTCGGTTACGCGATGGCCGCACGTGTGGTGCACCCCGGACGCCAGGTCGTCCTGCTGCTCGGGGACGGCGCGTTCGGCTTCAGTGGGATGGACTTCGACACCCTCGTCCGCCACGATCTGCCCGTCGTGGCCGTAGTCGGCAACAACGGCATCTGGGGACTTGAGAAGCACCCGATGCGCGGGCTGTACGGCTGGGACGTGGCCGCCGACCTGAGGCAGGAGACGCGCTATGACGACGTCGTCACCGCGCTCGGGGGGGCCGGGGAGACAGTCTCGGAGCCGTCGGGGATCGCGGACGCCCTGAAAAGGGGGTTCGACTCGGGGGTCCCGTACCTGGTGAACGTCCTGATCGACCCGTCCGTGGCCTACCCGCGGTCGTCCAACCTCGCCTGAAGCGCGGGCCGTCACCAGCCCAGTTCGTCCAGCCTTTCGTCGGAGATCCCGAAGTGGTGGGCGATCTCGTGCACCACGGTCACGGCTACCTCCTCGCGCACCTCATCGGCATCTGCGCACGCCCGCAGGATCGGGCCCCTGTAGATCGTGATCTTGTCCGGCATCACGAACGTGTACCAGCCGGTCCTTTCGGTCAGGGGGACCCCCTGGTACAGGCCGAACAAGGTTGCACCGGGGCCCACGTCGGCACGCTCGAGCTCGTCGCGTGTCGGCTCGCCCGAGATGACGACGTCCACGTTCTCCAGCCTGGCCCGGAGCGGCTCCGGCAGCCCGTCCACGGCCTCCGCCACGAGCGACTCGAACTCCGCGTCCGACATCCGGACGGCCACGCGCCTCACCCGCGCTGCTGAGCTGCGGCAAGAAACGCATCCCGGCGGACGACCACCCGGACGTGCAGGCCCGTAGCGATCGTCCCGGCTCCGTCACTCGCCTCGACCAAAAACTCCAGGGTGCGGTCCTGAACCCGCTCCAAGCGGGCGGTGGCGGTGACCGTGCGGCCGACGGCGGTGGGGGCCAGGTGGTCCAGGGAGATCCGGGCCCCGACGGTCGTGGTCCCCGGTTCCAGGGAATCGGCCACCGCTGCCACCGCGGCGGCCTCGCAGAGGGCCACGACGGCAGGCGTCGCAAGGACGTCCACATCCCCGGAACCTGCCACGCGGGCGGTGTCGGCGTCGGTGACCACGCGCTGGACCCGTCCCTCGGTTCCCGCTGACACCTCGACCATGGCTCTCCCGCGACTCGTTCCGGCGAGGTCAGTGTAGGCACTGTCGACGCTGTGTTATGTAGGCTGACCGGCGTCGTCACAGCAGGTGACCAAGGGGGTGCGCTTGTCCGACACGCCGAGAGCCGCTTTCGCAGAGTTGATCGGGACTTTCGTGTTCGTCACGATCGGCGCCGGAGCCGTGATCGTGTCCCACTCGACCCAGCAGGTCTCCCTGCTGGGGATCGCCGCCGCCCACGGGCTGGCTCTGGCCGTGATGGTCACCGTCTTCGGCGGGATCTCCGGAGGACACTTCAACCCCGCGGTGACCATAGGCGTCCTTGCGACGGGCAAGATCAAGGCCGAGCGGGCGGCAGCCTACGTGGGCGCCCAGCTCGCGGGGGCCACACTGGCGGGCCTGCTCCTGAGGATGCTGTTCGTTCCGCAGGACTGGAGCGGAGTCAACCTGGGCACCCCGGGCATCCTTGTCAACAGCGTTGGCCGCGCGATCCTGTTCGAAGCCGTACTCACACTGTTCCTCGTGCTTGCCGTGTGGGGGACTGGGGTCGATCCCCGCGGCGCCAACGTCGGCGGCTTCGGGATCGGGCTGATGGTGTTTGCCTGCATCCTCGTCGGCGGCCCGATCACCGGCGCGGCCATGAACCCGGCACGTCACTTCGGGCCCGCGCTCGCGTCGGGGTTCTTTCCCGACTGGTGGGTTTACTGGCTGGGCCCGGTAGCCGGTGCGGCAATCGGCAGCCTCGTCTGGAGGACGTTCTTCTCGCCGGACGACCTCGAGCTCACACCGTCGGTGGCGGCGGGTGCGTCCATGCCCCCTTCGGAGCCGGCCGACGCGGACCGGTGGAGACAGTGGGACGAAGACTCGGCCCCCGCGTCCGAAGCCCGGGAGCCTGCCACGCAGGACATCGCGCCCGGTACCGGCTACGACGAAGCCCAGGGGGGCGGCTCGGGGCCCGGCTACGGCGCAACCCAAGAGTCGAGCCCCGGCTACGGACAGCCGGCCGGACAGCAGAGCCCTCCCCCGGCGGCATACCCGCCGCCGGCCGGACAGCAAGGTTCCCCTCCCGCGGCATACCCGCCGCCGGCCGAAGACCCCAGCCGCTACGGCACCACAGGCACGGGCCAGACCCCACCACCACCCCCGCCGCCCGCCACGGGCGGCTCCCCCCCGGGCTGATCCTGCGGCCCGGGGACGCCGGCGCCCGGGCCGTTTAGTCTGGACATCCCATGCGTGCCGAGGACATCCGGCGCAACTTTCTGTCGTTTTTCGCCGAGCGCCAGCATCAGGTGGTGCCGTCGGCGTCGCTGATCCCTGCCGACGCGACGGTGATGTTCGCCGTGGCCGGGATGGTGCAGTTCGCGCCCTACTTCCTCGGCTCCCCGGCCCCCCACCCACGCGCGGCCAGCATCCAGAAGTGCATGCGGGCGGGCGGGAAGCTCAACGACCTGGAAGAGGTCGGGCACACGCCGATCCACCACACGTTCTTTGAGATGGCCGGCAACTTCTCATTCGGCGACTACTTCAAGCCCGACGCGATTCGGTTCGCCTGGGACCTGCTGACGGGTCCGTTCGGCATCGATCCCGACCGCATCTGGGTGACGGTGCACGTGAGCGACGACGAGGCGGAGCAGATCTGGCGCGAACAGATCGGCCTGGCCGCGGCGAAGATCAACCGTCTGGACAAAGAGAACTTCTGGTCCATGGGTGGGGCGGGTCCCTGCGGGCCGAGCTCGGAGATCTTCGTGGACCGCGGTCCGGACTACGGCCCGGCACGCGAGCAAGGTCCCCTGGACGACGAACGCCGGTACCCGGAGGTCTGGAACCTCGTGTTCATGCAGTACACCCAGGACGACGACGGAAACATCACCGGGGAACTGGCGCGCAAGGGCATCGACACCGGCATGGGATTCGAACGAATGGCATCGGTGCTCCAGGACGTGCCCACCAACTACGACACGGACGTGTTCGTGCCCATCATGCAGCGCGCCGAGCAGATTACCGGCGCCCGCCGCGACGGTCCAGAGGCCGAGCAGCGCCTGCTGAAGATCCTGTCCGACCACGCCCGGTCGCTGACCTTCCTGGTCGCCGACGGCGTGATGCCCTCCAACGAGGGTCGCGGCTACGTTCTGCGCCGCATCCTGCGCCGGGCCGTTACGAAGGCCCGCCTCGCGGGAGTGACGGATCCGGTGCTGGCGGAGCTGTGCAAGGTGGTGGTCGACCTGTTCGGCAGCGCCTACCCGGAGGTGATGCGCGAGCGCCGATCGATCGTGGAGATCGCGTCCCTCGAGGAGCAGCGCTTTGCCCGGACGCTGGAGGCCGGACTTTCCCTGCTGCAGGCGGAGCTGCAGACGGCCGGCGGCGTCCTGCCGGGACAGGTCGCCTTCCGGCTGCACGACACCTACGGCTTTCCGCTCGAGATCACGCAGGACGTTGCCAAGGACCATGGCATCGAGGTCGACCAGCCGGGATTCGAGGCCGCGATGCTCGAGCAGCGGGAGCGGTCCCGCGCCGACACCCACGCCGGCAAGGCGGGGGATGTCCGGACGCTGGACATCGACCTGCCGCCGGCGGAGTTCGTGGGATTCGAGGGTTTGGAGGCCGACACGCGGGTCCTGGCCGTCCTGCAGGACCTGCGCGCGGTCTCAGCTGCCCCGGAGGGACAGGAGGCGGAGCTGGTGCTGGACGCCACCCCCTTCTACCCGGAGGGCGGCGGACAGGTCGGCGACCGGGGCTGGATCCAGGGCGGCGAAGGCAGCGCGGACGTCCTGGACTCGCGGCGGCACGCCGGGGTCATCGTCCTGCGCGTGCGGGTGACGTCCGGACGGCTGCAGCCGGGCGACGACGTCCGGGCGATCGTGGACCCGCGGCACCGCGCGGGGGCCGAGCAGGCGCACACCGCTACGCACATGCTCCACCACGTCCTGCGGGAGAGCCTTGGCGAGCACGTCCGGCAGATGGGGTCGCTTGTGGAGCCGGGACGGCTGCGCTTCGACTTCTCCCACTTCTCCGGACTGACCCCGGACCAGCTCGCTGAGATAGAGGAGTTGATCAACACCCGCGTCGAGGATGACGACGGAGTGCGTTGGTTTGAGACCGGCTACCGCGAAGCGGTCGAGGAGCTCGGCGCGATGCACTTCTTCGAGGAGAAGTACGGCGACGTGGTGCGCGTCGTGGAGGTCGGCGACTACTCGCGGGAGCTGTGCGGCGGCACCCACGTCCGGCAGACCGGACGCATCGGCCTGGTCAAGGTCCTCGGCGAGGGCAGCATCGGATCGAACCTGCGGCGAGTTCAGGCCCTGACGGGCACCGATGGCCTGCGGTGGGTGAACGAGCGCCTGCGCCAGGCGGAGCGGGCCGCGGAGCTTGCTCGCGTCAGCCCCGAGCAACTGGCTTCGGGGGTCGAGCGGCTGCTTGCGACGCAGAAGGATCTACAGAAGGCGCTGGAGGCCCAGGAGCGCGACCGGGTCCAGGCCGCGGTCGAGCAGCTGATCCCCACGGCCAGGACCGCCGGCAGCGGACGGCTGGTGTCCGCCCGCCGCAGCGAGGACTCCGGCACGCTTCGCAAGGTGGCAGTCGCCGTCCGGGACAGGCTGGACAGGTGTGTGGTGATCCTCGGGTCCGCCGGCGAAGGAGGCGCGAACATCGTCGCCGCAGCGTCGCCGTCCCTGGTTTCGGAAGGTCTCGACGTCCGGGCGATCCTGCGTCCGGCGGCCGCGCACATCGGAGGAGGCGCCGGCGGCAAGGAGAACCTCGCCTCGGCAGGGGGCCGCAACACCGCGGGCCTGGACGAGGCACTGGCGGCGGCCGCGGCGGAGGCCGAGGGGGTCCTGTCCGCGTGACTGCTGCGGAGGCTGGGGTGGTGCTGGGCGTGGACTACGGCGCCAGCCGGATCGGCCTGGCCGTGTCCGACCCATCGGGGGCCATCGCGCTGCCGCTGGAAGTTCTGCGCCGTCGCAAGGGCCACAGCCTGGTCCGCGACGTGCTCGACGTGGCCGAGCAGAAGGGTGCTACGCGGATCGTGGTCGGCCTGCCGCTGGCCCTGGACGGCACGAAGGGCGGCTCTGCGACGTCCGCGGAGGCCTTCGCGCAGGCCCTTGGCCGCAGGACGTCCGTACCGGTGGTCCTGTGGGACGAGCGGCTGACCACGGTGGAGGCATCCCGACGGCTGCAGGACGCCGGCCAGTCGGCTCGCCAACAGCGCGGTCTGGTGGACAAGCACGCGGCGTGCCTGATGCTGGGCTCCTATCTCGAGTCGCTTCGCGCCGGGGGCGCGCGCACCGCCGGATGATTCGCAAGACCCTGCTCATCGCGGTTGTTCTGTCCCTGGCCATCGGGGGTGCGGCGGCCTACGCGCTGGTTCGAACTCCGGAGCCGGGGGAGCGGGTCCAGGTCGAGGTCCAGGCGGGGCAATCGACGACCGCGGTCGCCGCCATGCTCGAGCGCCGGGAGATCGTCCCTTCGGCGCTCGCGTTCCGGCTGGTGGCCAAGGCGCGCCGCCTGGACGGGCGCATCGAGGCCGGCAGCTACGAGCTGCGCAGGAACATGGGGGTCCAGGCGGCACTGGACGCCCTGTCCCGAGGAGCGGTGACCAAGTCCGTCACGATCACGATCCCCGAGGGGTACACCGTCAAGCAGGTTGCCCGGAAGGTGGGTAGCCGCGGTCCGGTGTCGCAGCAGGACTTCATGCAGGTGGCGGAGTCCGGACGGGTCCGGCCGAAGATCCTGCCGGACCGCGTCCGCAGCCTCGAGGGCTTTATCTTCCCGGAGACCTACGTCATCGAGGAAAAGGACACGGCCGAGCAACTGCTGACTCGGATGGTGCAGGAGTTCGAATCGAAGACCTCTGCCCTGGACTGGTCGGAGGCCGAGTCCAAGGGCCTGACGCGTCACCAGGCCCTCGTCCTGGCATCACTGGTCGAGCGGGAGGCCAAGGTGGCGGAAGACCGCGCGAAGGTGGCTGCCGTCATCTACAACCGCCTCGCAAAGGGCATGGCGCTTCAGATCGACGCGACTCTTCTGTACGAGCTGCCGGCACACAAGGTCCCTACGCGCAAGGACCGCAAGCGCGACTCGCCGTACAACACCTATACCCGCAAGGGCCTTCCTCCCACGCCCATAGCAAACCCGGGACTGGAGGCCATCCGGGCGGCGCTTCAGCCGGCGCCCATAGACGCGCTGTACTACGTCGTCATCGACAAGTCGGGGCGCCACGGCTTCACCAAGGACTACAACGAGTTTTTGCGACTGACCAAGCTCACGCCGCGGGAGTCAAGGGGAGGGTGAGCAAGGGTCCGGGCGCGCCGCCGAGGCCGGGCAGGCTCGACTCCGCCACCCGCTTCGCGGCGCTGCTCGGGCACCCGGTGTCCCATTCGTTGTCCCCGGCCCTCCACAACGCCGCATTCCGGGAAATCGGGCTCAACGCCGCTTACCTCGCTTTCGACGTGCCGCCGGAGGCCCTGCGAGCGGCGGTCGCGGGCTTGTCGGCGCTGGGGGCGGCCGGCGCGAACGTCACGGTCCCGCACAAGGAGCGGGTTCTCCAGATCGCGGACGCAGTGTCGCCCGAAGCCGAAAGGATCGGCTCTGCGAACACGCTCGTTTTCGCCGCCGGGGGCGTGCACGCCCACACGACCGACCCGGAAGGCGTCCTGGGCGGGCTTCGGGCGCTGGGAGTGGAGCCGGCGGGGCGGACGGTGCTGGTGCTTGGAGCTGGCGGGGCAGGCAGGGCGGCGGCATGGACTGTTGGGGGAGCCGGGTCCAAGCGCGTGCTGCTGGCGAACCGCTCTGGGGACAGAGCCAAGGCGGCCGCCGTGCACCTGGGCGGCCCGGTGGAGGCGCTGGCCTTGGAGGGGATCCGTTCGGCCGCCCAGGAGGTGGACCTGGTGGTGAACGCGACCTCCGCTGAGCTTTCGGGGGGCACGGTTCTGGGTCCGGAGGTGCTCCGCCGCTTGGCGGCCCGGGGCGCGGCGCTGCTCGACCTCGTCTACGCGCCGGGGGAGACGGCGCTGGTCCGGGAGGCGAGGAACTGCGGGATGAGGGCCGTCGACGGCCTGGAGACACTGGTCGTGCAGGCGGGGGCGTCGTTTGAGCTGGTGTGGGGCGTTGGGGCTCCCGTGGCGCGGATGCGCCAGGCGGCGGACGAGGCCGCGGGCCGGGCGCCTGAGAAGCGCTGACCGCCGGTCGCGCGCCTCGCGCCTTCAGCCGGGGCCCAAATCAGCCGATCTAACTGCATGAATGCGGATTGCTCCAGCCTGCCCGGGGGTAGGCTGGTCAAGCCACCCAGAGCAGCTGAGGACGCATGATCACCAGGAAGGGCAACAAGAACCGGCTCCAGGACTTCGTCAACACCGGCCTGCTCACCGAAGAGCAGCTCCGGATCGCGGTGGCCGAGCAGAAGCGGACGAAGAAGACGGTCCTTCGCGTGATGCTCGAGCATGGGTTCGTCAACGAAGACGACATCCGGTCCATCAGCGCGGGCTGGATGGGCTTCGAGTGGGTGAACCTGAATGAGTACGAGATGGACCCCACCGTCCGGGGCCTGATCCCCACGGCGGTGGCCCGCCGGTACTCGGCCCTGCCGCTGGCGTCGGAGGACGGAAAGCTGGTCGTGGCCATGGCCGACCCCACCAACGTCATCGCGGTGGACGACATCCGGACGATGACCGGCCGCGACATCAAGATCGTCGTGGCGCCGAAGTCCAACATCGAAGATTTCCTGGCAAAGGGGGCCGAACTGGACTCCTCCGTCCAGGGCCTCATCGACGAGGCGAGCGTCGAAGACGAGCCCGAGGAGGAGCTGGAGGCCGCGGACGCCCCCGTCGTCCGGCTCATAAACGAGATCATTTCCAAGGCGGTGCAGTCGCGGGCCTCCGACGTCCACGTGGAGCCGGCGGAGCGGGACGTGCGGATCAGGTTCCGTATCGACGGCGTGCTCCACCAGGCGATGCGGCCGATCCAGAAGTCGCTTCAGGCTCATATCGTGTCGCGCGTGAAGGTCATGGCCGACCTGAACATCGCCGAGCGCCGGGTCCCGCAGGACGGGCGGATCACTCTCAAGATCAAGGACCGGGCCGTCGACTTCCGGGTGGCGACCCTTCCTACCGCATGGGGCGAGAAGATCGTCCTCAGGATCCTGGACCGGGCCTCTTCGGTAATGTCGCTGCAGGACATCGGCTTCACCGACCACTCGTTCAAGCGCTTCGAGGAGTCCTTCCGCCGTGCGTACGGAGCCCTCCTCGTAACGGGGCCGACCGGATCGGGGAAGTCGACCACCCTCTACGCAACGCTGAACATCCTCAACGACCCGGGCAAGAACATCATCACCGTCGAGGACCCGGTCGAGTACCGGCTGCCGGGACTGTCCCAGGTCCAGGTGAACCCGAAAGCCGGGCTGAACTTCGCCGGCGCGCTCCGGTCGGTCCTGCGCTCGGACCCGGACATCATCATGGTGGGCGAGATTCGGGACTCCGAGACGGCCAGCATGGCCATCGAGTCGGCGCTCACGGGACACCTCGTCCTTTCGACCCTTCACACCAACGACGCCCCTTCGGCCCTCACTCGGCTGAGCGAGATGGGGGTGGAGCCGTTTCTTGTGGCATCGGCAATCGACTGCGTGGTGGCGCAGAGGCTGGCCAGGCGCCTGTGCATGAAGTGCCGGGACCCCTACGAACCCACTCGCGAGGCTCTGGAGGCGGCACGGATTTCCTGGCCGGAGAATGAGCCGCTCCCCACGCTCTACCGCGCCGCCGGCTGCACGGCGTGTTCCAAGACCGGCTACAGGGGACGCGTGGCGCTACTCGAGGTCCTGACGATGACCGAGGAGATGGAGCGCCTTGTCGTGGAGCGGCGGTCCTCCGACGAGATCGCCCGCCTGGCGGTGGCGCAGGGCATGAAGAAGCTGCGCGACGACGGCATCGAAAAGGTCGTGGCGGGGCTCACCACCATGGAGGAGATCCTAAGAGTCGTGGTTTAGGCAGCCGACTAAAGCAAAAGACAAGAAGACTCGCGGCCGGCAGGAGTCCTTCCGGACGCAAGGATCCGGGAGTAAAGATGGCGAGAACGGCAAGGGAAACCCAGGCGGACACGACTCTGGGCGAGACGCTGGTGGCGCGCAAGCGCCTCACGGCAAAGCAGCTGGAGCGCATCCGGCAGCAACAGTCGGAGTCGGGGAGCAGCTTCACTACGCTTCTGATCGAGGCGGGGCTGGCCACCGACGGCATAGCCGAGGTCGTTGCGGAGCTGGAGGGGATCCCCTACGTGGACCTCTCGGTGACCGAGCCGGACTCCGGCGTGGTGGCGCTCATAACCGGATCCATCGCGCGTGAGCACACGGTTGTGCCCGTGAAGTACAACGGCGACCGCCTGGTGCTGGCGATGTCCGACCCCTCCGACGATGCCGCACTGAACGACGTCGCCGCGTACTCGGGACTGGTCGTCGAGCCGGTTGTGGCCGGCCGGGACGCAATCCTGAAGGCGCTGGACTCCGCCTACGGCCCGGAACCGCGCATGGACGCCGACGCGGAAGGCAGCCAGAAGATCGGACAGCGCCTCGGCGTGGGAGACGACGAGCCCGCGGTGGACATCCACGACCTCCTCGAGCAGGTCATGCTCCGGGGCGCCTCGGACCTCCACCTGACCAACGGCATACCACCGGCGCTCCGGGTCCACGGTGACCTCGTCCACATGGAGGAGTTCCCGGTGTTCACCGTGACGGACCTGCAGAAGCTCATCTACGGGATGCTCACGCAAAAGCAGCGGGAGCGCCTCGAAAACGAGCTGGAGCTGGACTTCTCGTACTCACTGCCCGGCAAAGCCCGGTTCAGGGTCAACGTCTACATCCAGAAGGCTTCGCTCGGAGCGGCGTTCCGTCTCATCCCGTTTTTGATCAGGCCTCTGAAGGAGCTGGGGATCCCAAAGCAGGTCGAGCAGTTCGCCAAGCTGCCCCGCGGGCTGGTCCTCGTGACCGGTCCGACCGGCTCCGGCAAGTCCACGACCCTGGCCTCGCTCATCGACATGATCAACCGCGAGCAGGCGGTCCACATCATGACCGTCGAGGACCCCATCGAGTTCCTGCACGCCCACAAAAAGGCGATCGTCAACCAGCGCGAGGTGGGGGCCGACACCCACGGCTTCGCCCCCGCGCTCAAGCACGTCCTGCGCCAGGACCCGGACGTCATCCTCGTCGGTGAGATGCGCGACCTGGAGACGATCCAGATGGCCATCACGGCGGCCGAGACCGGACACCTCGTGTTCGGGACGCTTCACACTCAGGACGCGCCGTCCACGGTGGACCGCATCATCGACGTGTTCCCGCCGCACCAGCAGAACCAGATCCGGGTTCAGCTGGCCAGTTCACTGCAGGGGGTCGTCGCCCAGCAGCTGCTGCAGACCATCGACGGCGAGTCCAGGGTTGCGGCCATCGAGGTTTTGTTCGTGACTTCGGCGATTCGAAACCTCATCCGGGAGGCCAAGACCCACCAGATCTACTCGATCATGCAGGCGGGGGCCCAGCACGGGATGCTGACCATGGACGACTCGCTCGCCGCCCTGGTGAAGCAGGGCAAGGTGAGCTTTGAGTCGGCTCTCGAAAAGGCCCACGCCGTCGAGGAGTTCACGAGGGTGGCCGGGGGTCCGCGCCTGCCGGGGGCCAAGGCAGCCATGAAGACACGGGTTGTCAGCTGACATGGAGGTTCTGAGCGATGGCTGAGTTCGCGTACCGCGCCCGCGACGCCGGTGGTGGAGTCCGCACCGGGACCCTGGAGGCCGACTCCGAGGTAGCCGCCGTCGGGCGGATCCGTCAGGAGGGATGGCTGCCCGTCCAGGTTCTGGAGAAGAAGACGGGCGGCGTCAAGACCGAGATCAGGATCCCCGGGATCGGGAACAAGATTTCGCTCAAGGACGTGGCCGTGGGCTCCCGTCAGCTGGCGACGATGATCAACGCCGGACTGCCCATGCTCCGCGCTCTGACCGTCATGACGGAGCAGACGGAGTCGAAGCCGCTGGCCAAGGTCTGGAACGAGGTGCGGGGTGACGTCCAGGCCGGCTCTTCGTTCTCCGCGGCCTTGTCCAAGCACCCGAAGGCCTTCAACGGCCTCTACGTCTCCATGGTCCGGGCCGGCGAGACCGGGGGAGTTTTGGACGACGTCCTGATCCGCGTCGCCGACACCCTCGAGAAGGCGGTCGAGCTACGCAACAAGATCAAGTCCGCGATGACCTACCCCGTGATGGTCGGGGCCCTGGTTTTCGTCATCCTGATGGCGATCCTGCTGTTCGTCGTACCGACCTTTCAGGAGCTCTACGCGGGTCTCGGCGGGGTCCTTCCGGTCCCGACGCGGATCCTGCTCGTGATCAGCAAGATCGTCAGGAAGTTCTTCCCCTTTGTAATCCTCGCCATCTTCGGGGGCGCGTTCGCGCTGCGTCGATACGTGGCGACCGAGGGCGGGCGCAACCACATGGACATCCTCAAGCTGAAGATGCCGGTGTTCGGCGAGCTGTTCCGCAAGGTCGCGATGTCGAGGTTTTCGCGGACGCTGGGCGTCCTGATGAGGTCCGGCGTGCCCGTGCTGCAGAGCCTGGACATCACGAGCGAAACCGTCCAGAACACGGTCGTGGCGAGGGCCGTCAAGGACGTGCAGAACTCCGTGAGGGAAGGTGAGAGCCTGGCGCGGCCGCTGGAACGCCACAAGGTGTTCCCCCCGATGGTGGTGCAGATGCTGGCGGTGGGTGAGGAAACGGGAGCCGTGGACGGCATGCTGGAGAAGGTCGCCGACTTTTACGACGCGGAGGTTGACGCGACCGTGGACGCCCTGACGTCTCTCATCGAGCCGATGCTGATCGCGTTTCTGGGGGTCGTGGTTGGGGGAATACTCATATCGCTGTACCTGCCGATGTT
This sequence comes from Actinomycetota bacterium, assembly GCA_035536535.1. Lineage (NCBI taxonomy): Bacteria > Bacillati > Actinomycetota > Actinomycetota bacterium. The sequence goes on from DATLNZ010000128.1 coordinate 32,831, forward strand.
CAAGATCGTGAACCTGATCCAGTAGGAGTCCCCCGGATGGGGGATACCCGTACCACTCAAGGTGCCCCCTCGGGGGGACGATGAAGAAGGAATGGCGGCTGGGCCCAATGGGCCGTGCCGACCCCATAGGAAAGGAGGGAATCGAATGTTCAAAATGATGCAAAAGCGCTTGTCGCGCGAGGAGCAGGGATTCACGTTGATCGAGCTGATGGTCGTTGTCCTTATCATCGCCATCCTGATCGCGATCGCAATCCCGACGTTCCTCGGCGCTCGCAAGCGTGCACAGGACCGTGCAGCTCAGACGGCTGTGAGGCAGACGCTCGGGACGGCGAAGACGATCTTCACCGACAACGAGAGCTACACCGGCCTCACCGTGGCCCAGCTGACAGCTGGGGAGCCGAGCTTGAAGTACACGGCCAAGGGAGGGTCCAGCACAGGCCCGAAGACGGTGGGCTGGGACTTCTCGGATACAGCGAACGTCGGGGATGTCTTCTCGGCGTCGGTGCTCGCCGAGACCGACAACTGCTGGAAGATCTACGAGAACAGCAAGACGGGACCGACGCAGTTCGGAGTCACCGGAAGCTCTTCGGCGACTACGTGTACGCCGCCGGACCCCGACGCCGCTGTGCCCGCTGGGTATAGCGACGACAAGTTCCCAGCGGCACCGTAACCCCGCGCTGGGACCTATGGATCAAGAGGGGCCCCCGCGAGGGGGTCCCTCTTCCATTGCGGCGAGGGCAGAGGCACCCTTCATGGCGTCGATCTGTCGCTTCTCCACCTGCCGGAGCACGGCTCGTGCCCTGCGGTCGAAGGGTCGGATCTCAAGAGCGCGTGACGCGAATTGCTTCGCCAGGCCCAGGTCCCCTTCGGACAAGAACAATTGCGACGCCGAGGAGAGCGTCGCGTAATCGTTCGGGAATCGCCCCACTTGTTCTACCAGCCACACTCTCGCCTGCTCAAAGTCTCGCGCTACGAGTGACACATCCGCCGCAAGAGACCGAACTGTCGGCTCCCAGCGGTGCTCCCGCACCGTCGAGGAAGAGATCCGGAAAGCCTCCGATGCGGCGCCGCTTCTGCCGGCCCTGCTGTCGATCGCCAGCGACAATGCCAGCTCATGAGGGGCGCGGACCCGCCAAGGGTCGAGGCTGCTGGCCCGCCTCAGGGCTGTCTGCGACCCATAGATCCGGCCGGAACGCTCCGCCCAGCTCGCCCCAAAGCGCATGCAGCTGAGAACCACCCCGACCGCCAATAGGGCGACCACGCCATGCCGGAGAGCCTTCCACTCCTGCGCGGCTTCTTTGAGCAACATGCCGCCGAACAGGAACAACATGGGCGTGAGGATGACACTCAGGGGCTGCAGGAGGTGGTACACGCCAAGAGCGGCCACGGCGCCGAAAATCCACGCCTCCCCCGGTTTGCGCCAAGCTTTCGCCGCGACCACGGCCCAGAGAGCTATGAGCGCGACCGTACCCAGGACCCCAGTCGTGGTGGCGGACTGCACGAACAGGTTGTGGGCGTCGGCCCACCCGCGACCTAGGACTCGCATATCCCGCACGCCGGCGGAGGAGAGAAAGGCCCCCTGGCCCGTGCCGGGCCCCCAGCCGGACAGCGGTTTGTCGAGCCAGCCGCGGGAGAAGACCTTCCAGACCCGCACCCGCTCGCTGAGGGACTCGTCTACCTGATCTGCGCGCGCAGCGGCCGACAGAGGCCGGAGACCGTCGGTCGTGGCATCAACGATCGCCCACGATGCGAAAGTGACGGCGACTGCGGCCGCAGGCGCGGCGTCTCGAACCAGCCCGG
>DATLNZ010000129.1 GCA_035536535.1 Actinomycetota bacterium
CCCGGACACACTGCTGAACCCCCGGTTCGCGGCCTGGGTGCTGTTCCTGGGTGTCTTGTGTACCGTCGCCCCGTTTTTGATGTTCGTCTGGGGGCTGGAACGGGTGGACGCATCCAGGGCGGGCATCGTCTCGACGCTGGAGCCGCTGGCCGCGGCCGGCCTCGCCTTCGTCTGGCTCGGTCAGCGGTTGTCTGTGGCGCAGACGCTCGGGGGGGCAATGGTTGTGGCCGGCATCGCGATCGTGCTGACGGACGCGTCGGACGCCCCGCCTGCACGGGTCGAGACGTCATGACCGCGCAGCAGCCGACGCAACCGAGGGATGCCGCCAGCGTCGTCCTGGCCCGGGCGTCCCGAGGCGGGTACGAGATCCTCATGACGCGGCGCCCGGACGCCATGCGGTTCATGGGCGGGATGCATGTTTTTCCGGGAGGGGCGGTGGATGTGTCGGATGCGTCCGACGCCGTCGCCGAGGTCTCGGCTCTGTCGCGCGAGGATGCCGCTTCGCTTTTGTCCGAGCCCCCCGAGCTCGCCCTCGCCATCCTGTGTTGTGCCGTTCGGGAGCTATTCGAGGAGGCCGGGATCCTGCTGGCCCGGACGCGTGAGGGCCAGCCGGTGGATCCGGCCCGCGTGCGGGACTTGTTCGTCCCGCTGCGTGATGAGGTGGCGCACGACGCCGTCGCCTTTGCGACGTTCTGTCGTCGCGAGCGGCTGGTCCTGGCCACCGACCGACTGGTCCCCCACGGAAGGCTCGTGACGCCCGCCATCTCCCCCATTCGATTCGATGCCAGGTACTTCGTGACGCCACTGCCGGACGGACAGGTGGTGGTTGCGGATCCCGGAGAGGTGACGGAGACGGTGTGGGCGCAGCCGGCCGAGGCGGTCCGTCTGGGGGCGGAGGGGAGACTCAACGTCCCGATCCCGACGATGGCGATCCTCGAGGCACTGATGCAGGCGCCGGTCCTGCGCGACCTGCTGGACGGGACCTTCGCCCGTGGACGAGTGCGCGTGCGGAGGCTGTCCCCGCTGGTGTCCTGCGTCCTGGCCCCCAACCCCGGACCGATGACCGGCCCCGGCACGAACACCTATGTGGTGGGCGACGGTGGCGTCGTGATCGTCGACCCGGCGGTACCGGACCCTGTCTACGTCGATGCCGTCGTCCGGCGGGCGCGGGAGGCCGGCGGATGCCGCATGGTCCTGCTCACCCACCTGCACCCGGACCACACCCAGGGGGCCGAGGTCGTGGCGGGACAGCTGGACTGCGCCGTCGGCGCCTGGGAGGGGGTTGCCGGCGCCATCTCCTACGTCACGGAAGCCCTCTCCGACGAGCAGCGGATCCGGGCCGGCGGGGCGACCCTGCGCGCGCTGCACACGCCCGGACACGCCTCGCACCACCTGTGCTTTCTGATGGAGGAGGAGTCGGCGCTGCTGGCCGGCGACGTCGTGGCGGGGGCCGGGACCGTAGTGATCGCGCCCCCGGACGGGGACATGTCCGACTACCTCGCGACGCTGCGGCGGCTTCGCTCGCTGGGGCTGTCACGGATCTACCCCGGACACGGGCCCACTGTGGACGATCCGGGAGCCAAGCTCGACGAGTACATCGCGCACCGCCTCGAGCGCGAGACTCAGGTGCTGGATTCGCTGGCCCGTGGAGACACGACGATCCCCCGGATGGTTTCGCGCATCTATTCGGAAGTGCCGGTGCACCTGCACCCGGTCGCGGAGCTGTCGGTGCTGGCGCATCTGGAGATGCTGGAGAAGGCGGGCCGGGTGCGTCGCCAGGGTGAGGACTGGACGCCCGTCACGGCCTGAGTCACGGAGGGCGCGGCGGTACAGTTGGTCGTCCGTTCACCACCTGAAAGGCCACGACGATGCGGGAAGCGGTTGTCGTCGACGCCGTCCGGACCCCCCTCGGCCGGCGCAACGGAAAGCTCAAGAACTGGCACCCGGTGGACCTGCTGGCGCACGTTCTGCAGGCGTCCGTGGACCGTACCGGGGTGGACCCACTGGAGGTGGACGACGTCATCGCCGGGTGCGTCAGCCAGGTGGGCGAGCAGTCGTGCAACATCGCCCGCAACGCCTGGCTTGCCGCCGGCTTCCCGGTGGAGGTGCCGGGGACCACCGTGGACCGGCAGTGCGGATCTTCTCAGCAGGCCGTCCACTTCGCGGCTCAGGGCGTGATGTCCGGCGCCTACGACCTGGCGATCGCATGCGGTGTGGAGAACATGAGCCGTGTCCCGATGGGAGCCAGCCTCATGAGCGGCCCCGGGTTCCCCTTCTCGGAGAAGCTGCTCGCCCGTCACCCCATCGTCCAGCAGGGGCTTTCGGCCGAGATGATCAACGAAAGATGGGCGATCACCCGCGAAGAGCTGGACCGGGTGGGTTTTCGCTCCCAGACCCTCGCCGCGCAGGCGACCGCACAGGGAAGGTTCGCGGCCGAGATCGTGCCTGTGCCGGTGGAGGCCGGGACCGTCACCACCGACGAGGGCATCCGGGAGACCAGCCTCGAGAAGATGGCGTCGCTGAAGCCGGCTTTCGCCGAGGACGGCAAGGTCACCGCCGGCAACTCGTCGCAGATAACCGACGGGGCGGCATCCTTGATGATCACGACGCCGGAGAGGGCAAGGTCTCTGGGCCTGCGTCCGCGAGCGCGGTTCAAGTCCTTCGCGCTGGCGGCCTCGGACCCCGTGATCATGCTCACTGCGCCCATTCCGGCGACGCAGAAGGTGCTGAAGCGGGCCGGACTCACACTGGACGACATCGGCGTCGTTGAGATCAACGAGGCTTTCGCGTCGGTTGTGGTCGCTTGGGCCCGGGAGATGGGTCTGGACCCGGATGAGGTCACGGGGGCCGGGACAAGGGTCAACCCCAACGGCGGCGCGATCGCCCTCGGGCACCCGCTGGGAGCCTCAGGCGCACGGCTCATGACCACGATGCTCCATGAGCTCGAGCGGACGGGGGCCAGGTTCGGGCTACAGACGATGTGCGAGGGCGGAGGCATGGCCAACGCCACGATCATCGAGCGCCTGGACTGAGGGTCGTGGGAGACCGCCGGCCGCGGGGCCGTGTCCTGCGCCGGTTGCTACCGTTTTTGTTCGTGGGGGTCGCGTTCTTCGTGATCGCGAGGCTGCCCTCGGGTACCGACGCCCGCAGCATCGCGACAAGGGCTGCGGTAGGGCTGGTCGTCGGGGGCGCGGGCGTGCTGGTGGTGCGCCGGATGCTCGTCGCGCTGGCCGACCCGCCCCCACCGGCCCCCGAGAAGGTGGACGCGGTCGTCGCCGACGTGTCCTACGAGTGCACGCTGTGCGGGACGCGCCTGCGGTTGGAGGTCGCGTCGACCGGCAAGGCTCCACGTCACTGCGGTGAGCAGATGGAGGCGCGCGTGGGACGGTCCTGAGTGAGGCGGCGGATCCGCTCGCGGATCAGTCGAAAAGCTCGGCCGCCTTGTCCCTGAGCGTCTTGTAGTCCTTTCGGTGCCCGTCGTCGGCAACGAGAGCGTCGTTGCGGGCGAAGCCCCATCCCACAAGTTGGACCCCCACGCGGCTCCAGCGCCGGCGAAGCCCGCCGCCGCAGCCCGGGCAGGTGGTGGGAGCCGGCTCGGGCGGCAGCACTATGGCCTCGTGGTCGGCGCCGCAGTCGGTGCACCTGTACTCGAAAACCGGCATGCAACCAGTGTAGGTGGGCAGATGGTGCGTTGATGACCAGCGCGTCTGTTCATCGGTCCACAGGATGTGCAGTTCCTGGGGACAGAATGACAGCAGTGGAATTCCGCTGCTGTCGTCTCATCAGAAGGTCACGAACCGCTCCAGCGTCCGCAGAAGCTCGTCCATCTTCTCCTGCGCCACGCCGGGCTGGCCTGAGATGGCCGATTCCGCGGTGGCCCGAACGTGGCTCTGGAGCAGACGAACCCCCACTTTCTCCATGCCGGCGACCGCGGCCGAGACCTGCGTCAGGACGTCTCCTACAGGCGCCCGCTGTTCGAGCATCCGCTCCACCCCACGGACCTGGCCCTCGATCTTCCGGAGTCGTGACACGAGATCCGCCACGTCGGTACCGCCCGTCGCTGTGGTCATCCGGCCCCCTCCCTATACCCGTAACGGGCAGGGTAGCGGCGGTGTGCGACGCCCGGTCAGTAGATCTGGGTCGCGACCACGAGGCTCAGTGCGATGAGACCCAGGCCGACGAACAACAGGTACTGGTAACGCCCGGCGAAGAACATGTAGTGCGACAGGATCACGACCACTCCTGCGGCCAAGAGCAGTCCGAACACGGGCATGACCCACCGGGCGGTCCGGCGGCGACGGGGAGCCGCCGCGACCGCGGCCGGACGTCGTGCGGCCGTCCTCTTTTTGCGTCGAGATCTCGACTCTGGCATGCCCTTGTTCCCCGGCTTGATGGATCGGCAGCGATGATATGCTGCCCGGGTCCCGGGCCGCACAACCCCCTTTCAAAACCATGAGGATCGCGCGCGTAATCGGCGTCGTCGGCAGGCTCCTCGTACTGGTCGGGCTGATCCTGCTCTTCTACACGACCTACCTGCTGTGGGGCACCAGCGTTGAGACCCGCCGCGAGCAGGCGAACCTGGCCGAGGAGCTGCGAACGACCGCCCCGGTGGCCACGGAGGCCCAACAGCAGGCACAGGGTGAGATCCCGCCAGCGAAGCCCGAGGGAACGGTGAACGCGGGAGACCCCCTGTTCGAGATCGTCATCCCGAAGATCGGACTGCGCAACATCGTGGTCCAAGGGGTGGACTCCCCACAGCTCAAAAAGGGACCCGGCCACTTCGCGGAGTCGCCTTGGCCGGGGGAGAAGGGCAACGTGGCCCTGTCGGGTCACCGCACGACCTACGGCGGGCCGTTTTTCCGCCTCAACGAGCTCGCCGTGGGCGATGAGGTGCTGGTTGAGCGGGCAGGGGCCCGGTACCGCTACCGGCTGATGCAGGCGCCGTTCGTGGTGGACCCCAGCCGTGTGGACGTCGTCGACAACCACGGGCGGGACGAGATCACGCTCACCACCTGTCACCCGAGGTTCAGCGCGGCGCAGCGCATGATTGTCCACGCTGCCTACCAGGGGGCCGAGAGGATTCCCTCGGCCCCCCCCGCGGCCGGCGGGGACCAGCCCGCGGCTCAGGGAAGCGAGACACGCGAGTTCGTCCCGCGGGGGCCGACCGTGCCCAGGGACACGATGGTCTTCGGGGGCATATCGATCCTTGCCCTGCTGGCGGCTATGGCCCTGTCCAACCGGCTGCGCCAGACCGCTGTCTGGGGGACCGTCGTGATCGTCTCGGCGACCGGCATGTGGGTGGGCGTGTTCCCGCAGATCCTGCGGCTGATGCCGCCCAACTACTGACGACTGATCCTGTCGGCATGAGGCGGATGGTTGTGGTCCACGCGCATCCCGACGACGAGGCGCTGTTCACCGGCGGGATCCTCGCCAGGTACGCGTCGGAAGGGGCGCACGTCTGCCTGGTCACGTGCACCAACGGGGAGCTGGGCGAGATCGCCGATGTCCCGGAGCTCGGCACCATCGAGGAGATCCGGCCGCGGCTGGCCGAGGTCCGGCTCGCGGAGCTGGCCGATGCGTGTGGCGCCCTCGGCCTCCGCGACGTCAGGCCGCTCGGATATCACGACTCGGGCATGGCGGGAACGGACGGGAATCTGGACCCGGTGGCCTTCATCAACCAGGACCTCACCGACGTGGCCGACCGGCTCGTTCAGGTGTACCGCGAGGTACGCCCCCAGGTGGTCGTCACCTACAACGAGTTCGGCTTCTACGGACACCCGGACCACATCCGGGCCCACGAGGCGGCGCTGCGGGCAATCGAGCTGTCCCGGGACGGGTCCTACCGGCCGGATCTCGGCCCCGCTCACGCCGTGTCGAAGCTGTACTTCACGGCGATCCCCAAGAGCGCTCTTCGCGCGTTCGTGGCCGCGGCCACGGAATGGGGGGCCGAGCACGCGGACGCATCGATGACCGAGGAGGAGGCCGAGCGCATCGGGACCGATGACCAGCTCGTAACGACGGCGGTGGACGTCTCGAGCTTTGTATCCCACAAGCTCCGGGCTCTGCGCGCGCATCGGACCCAGCTCGGGACTATGGCCCCGTTCCTGGCAATCCCGGAGGAGTGGCTGTCCGTCGCGCTGGCGACAGAGCACTTCGTGCTCGTGGGGCAGTCCAACCCCGGAGCCACGGAAAGCGACCTGTTCGAAGGTCTGCCGGAAGCGTGACGTGAAGCCGGCCATCTTCGTGCTCGACAACTACGACTCGTTCACCTACAACCTCGTCCAATACCTGGGCGAGCTCGGCGCACGACTGGAGATAGCCCGCAACGACCGGATCACGGTGGACCAGGTGGCGGCGTGGCGGCCCCACGCAGTCGTCATCTCTCCGGGGCCCGGCAAGCCTGCGGAAGCCGGGATCTCCCTGTCGCTGGTGCAGTGGTGCGCCGACCAGCGGGTCTCATTGCTCGGGGTGTGCCTGGGCCACCAGGCGATCGGACAGGCATTCGGCGGGCGCATCGTCCGGGCCGCCACGCTCATGCACGGCAAATCCACCGAGGTCCACCACGATGGCGCAGGGGTGCTGCGAGGTCTGCCCTCACCCTTTGAAGCCGGCCGGTACCACTCTTTGGTGGTGGACCCGGAATCGCTGCCGCCGGTACTGGAGGTGACCGCGCGCACCCCCGATGGGGTCGTCATGGGACTTCGGCACCGCTCGCTTCCGGTCGAAGGGGTCCAGTTCCACCCCGAGTCGGTCCTCACGCCCGACGGCATGCGCGTCCTCCGAAACTTCGTTTCGGGAGCCCAGTCTGTGGACGAACCGGACTAACCGACCCACTGCCGGCCATGTCACCGAACCGATCCGGGGGCCGGCGGCGTTCTTCTCTATGCACGTCCCTCGACCCCCAGGAGCCATGGCCAGCCGCCTCACGACCCGGATCGCCGCGCTCGCCGCCGCCTTGTGCGTATCGACGGCCATCCCGGCGCTCGCCCAGGAGCCGCCGCCCACGCAGGAATCACCCTCTCCTTCCGCCACGCCTTCGCCCTCGCCGGCGCCCACGCCTGCTCCGCCCGAGCCCACACCGGCGCCGCCGCCGTCCTTCCGGCCGGAACCGACCGCCGCACCTCCCGCAACCCGCAGCGACCAGGCCGTGCGAGCGGTCTCCGGCCTTGGCATGTACGTCTGGCAGTGGGACCGGACCGGTACACCGGCGGAGGTGGTCGCCAAGGCCAGGGCCTCGAACATGAGCTTCATCATCGTCCGGGCCTCCTCGGCCTCGGCAGGGTTCTACCTGGCACCGCTGCTGCGGGACCTTCTCCCGCTGGCGCACGCCGCCGGACTGAAGGTGGTCGCATACGACCCACCGAGGTTCGAAAACGTTGAAGCGGACGTCCGGAGAGCGCACGAGGTCATGTCCTTCAGGGTCCGTGGCCACGCCATCGACGCCTTCGCCGCGGACATCGAGCCCAAGTGGGAGTTGCTGACGCCGCAGGCAGCAGACCGCTACGGCGCGCTGCTCCGCCAGGCCGCAGGCCCCTCGATGCCTCTGGTCGCCGTGGTCCACCCGCCGAACCTCGTCGGAAACCGCTTCCCGTTCGCCGCCGTGGCCCGCCACTTCGACGTCCTGTCCCCCATGGGGTACTGGCGGGCACGCACTCTCGAGTCCGCCGCGTTCACAGCCGAGTCGGTGCGGGCGCTTCGCGCCTACGGCCGACCGGTTACGGCCATAGGCCAGGCCTTCTCCTACGACACGCACCCCCAGGCGCGGCTGCGTGGGCACCCGGGTCCCGCAGAGCTGAAGGCCGCAATCGATGCGGCTAGAGCCGCGGGAGCGGTGGGCATGTCCTTCTGGGTCTGGGAGCATGCCGAGCCCTGGGTTTTCGACGTGATCAGAGACGCCCGCTGGCTCGGGTCTGCCGGCCCCGGACTGGGAGTCCGCCCGCCGAAGCCGGCCAAGGCGCCCCCGGCTGCGCCCGTCGTGGTCTCAGCCGCGCCTCAGATGACCGCTTCACCGGAGGCGGTCGAGGTGCAGGCTGCCGCCGTATGGCTGGAGCCTCCTCTGCCGGCGGCCCCCCCGGCTCCCTCGGGTCAGTTGCCGGCGGCGGCGGCTATGGCTCTGCTGGTCGCAGCGGGGGCCGTGGTGCTTCACACGGGCGATTGGTCGTTCGGTGGGATCGCCGGCCTGGCTTCGGCCGCGCTCGTGGCAGTCGAAAGGTCGGCAGCCCCTCTGGTGGCTAACTCGGGGCCTGGGCCGGACTCTCAGGCGCCCGGCGCGGGAGAATCGGATCTCACTGGTCGGGAACCGCGTCGCCGGGTCCGCCGCTCGACACGACGATGATCACGATCGAGCCCTTGGGGGCCTGAGTCCCGGCTCTGGGCTCCTGGTCGATGACGACCCCCCTCGGCTGCGGCGCCGCCTCCTCCTGCCGCGAGATCCTGAAACCCTGGTTCGCCAGGACGACGCTGGCCTGGTTCTCCGACAGCCCGACGACGTTGGGAACCGTAGCCGTCTCGGGCCCCTTTGAGACGGTCAGATCGATCTTGGTGTTCTGGCGGACCTGCGCGTTGGGCCTCGGATTCTGGTCGATGACCGTCCCGGCGGGTTGGTCGTTGGAGAACTCCTCCACCTGCTCGCCCAGCTGAAGCTTCGCCTGATCCAGGCGCACCCGCGCCTCGCTGAACCCGATGCCCTTGAGGTTGGGGACGGCCACGAAAGGCAGTCCGGACGAAACCCAGTACTTCACGACGCCGCCTTTGGCGATCCGGCGACTGGGGTCTGGTCGCTGCCGGCTGACCAGTCCCTCCGGGACCGATTCGTCCGGCTCGTTGCCCTGAAAGGATGGCTCGAGATCGCGCTGCCGCAACAGGACCTCGGCCTGCCGGGGGTCGCGGTTGACGAGGTTCGGCACCTCGGACCCGCCGATGGCGGGCCGGAGCAGGTTCACCAGCGACCATCCCCCTAAAGCCAGCCCCCCGACGAACAGTCCGATGGCCAGGGCCAGCAGCCACCCAGGGCGCTGAGTCGCGGCCCTTTGTATGGGCCCGGCCTTTCGGATGACCTGAGTCTCGTCGTGGGGGACCGCGGTTGACGACGGAAGGACGGCCGTCACCTCTTTGCCTGACAAAAACGACTCGACGTCCCGTCGCATCTGCGCTGCGGTGGAGTACCTGTCCTCGGGGGACTTCGCCATCGCCGTGAGGATGATGGCCTCCAGGTCGGCCGGCAGTCCCGGCCGAATTTTGGTCGGCCGGTCGGCGTTCTCGCGCACGTGCTTCATCGCGATGCTGACGGGCGAGTCGCCGGTGAACGGACGCCGTCCCGTTGTCATCTCGTACAGGACGACGCCGAGGGAGTACAGGTCGGACCTGCCGTCCAACGGAAGGCCCTGAGCCTGCTCCGGCGACAGGTAGTAGGCGGTGCCGAGAATGGTCCCCGTCTGCGTGTTCGTGTCCCCCGACGCGGCGCGGGCGATCCCAAAGTCGGTGACGTGGGCTTCCCCGTCCCTGGTCAAAAGGATGTTGCCCGGCTTGATGTCGCGGTGGACCAGTCCGGACCGGTGGGCGACGCCGAGCGCGGCGAGAACCTGCTCCGCGATCTTGGCGGCGCGCTTGGGAGCGAGTGGCGCCTTTGAGGCGATGAGGTCCTTGAGGGAGGTCCCCTCGATGAACTCCATGACGATGAAGTGGTAATCGTCCTCGCGGCCCCAGTCGTAGATCTGGACGATGTTCGGGTGCTGCAGGTTTGCGGCCGCGTGAGCCTCCCGCCGGAACCGGTCGATGAACGACTGGTCCCCCGCGTACTGCGCGTGCAGGATCTTCAGCGCGACCTGTCGGCGAAGCTGGGTGTCGCGCGCGAGATAAACGTCGGCCATGCCGCCCGTACCGACACGCCGCACCAGCTCGTAGCGGTCTGCCAGGACGGCGGGGATGCTTTTCATCGGCCCGGTTCTCGCGCGATCGCGTCCGCGCACGGAGTCCCCGGGAGCCCGAAGCACGCCTCCAGGACCTTCCGGGCTATGGGAGCGGCGACCTGTCCTCCCGTCGCTTCTTCGTTGTTCCCCCCGCCCCGCTCCACCAGGACCGCTATCGCTATCGCCGGATCCTTGACCGGGGCGTACGCGATGAACCATGCGTGGGGGAGCCTCCCGCAGTTACGTCCAAAGATGGCCTGCTCGTCTTTGGCGCAGGACGGCTGCTGAGCGGTCCCGGTCTTGCCCGCGACGGGGATCGGAAAGCCCGAGAACGCCCGCGCGGCCGTGCCGCTCGTGACGACCGACCTCATCATGCCTCCGACCGCCTCGGCCGACGACGACGACATCGCCTGGGGCCCAAGGGCCGTCCGGATGTCGCGCACGGTGCGTCCGGTCCGGTCGATGATCTTCTCACCGAACCTTGGCTGAGGAACGAACCCCCCGTTGGCGATGGTCGCGGCCACCGTGGCCATTCCGAACGGCGAGACCTGCAGAACCCACTGTCCGAACCCCGCTCTCGCCCTGAACCCCGCCGTGGACAGCTTCTCCTGGCGCTTCGCCTTTCCGCTGGAATCCCGCTCAACCAGTTCCGAGGGCAGGCAGCCGGTGCGGGTCTCGGCGATGTCCGAAGAAGGCTCCGACTCGCAACCGCGAAGCGACGCCTGTCCGCCTCTGTCCAGACCCATGGCGTGGGCCGTCTTGAGCAGCTGGTCGGCACCTACGTCCACCGCGATCTCCGCAAAGGCGGTGTTGCACGAAACGGTGAGGGCTGCCGTCAGGTTGCCGCCGCAGGATCCTCCGCCGAAATTGCCGATGGCGCGGGTGTCGCGGGGAGCCGTGTACGCACCACGGACGGGCAGGCTGGGCCGGGTCGGCTTGTACTTCCCCGACTCAAGCGCGGCCGCGGCCGTCACCACCTTGAACGACGACCCGGGGGGCCTCCTTCCCTGCAGGGCCACGCTCACCAGCGGCGCCTTCGGGTTCTCACACGGGACCGGCTGTCCCTCGGCGTCACGGACGACCTGTCCCGACTCGGTGAGCCGGACCCCCAGGCCGAGGGCGCACCTGGCGCGGACGGCGGCGCTCCGGTCGTTGGACGCCAGCGGGTCCGGGTTGTAGGTCGGGTTGGAGGCGGCGGCAAGCACGGCCCCCGTGGCGGGGTTGAGGGCAACGACTCCTCCACGGCGGCCGCCGAGCGCGGACAGGGCCGCCGCCTGCAGCCGCGTGTCGAGGGTGGACACGAGGTTGTTGCCGATGCGCGGACGCTCGCTGAAAAACTCCGCCAGTGTCTCCGGCGGCGCCGGCTCCCCGACCAGTTCCTTGTTGTATGCCGCCTCGAGTCCGGTCTTTCCGAAATGCAGCGACCATTGCCCCACGATGTGTGGGACCAGTTCGCCCTGCGGATAACGGCGCTCGTACTGGCAGCGGCGTCCTGCCTCTGCCGGCACCGTCTCCGCGAGAACCTGTCCATCAGCGGAGAGAATGTCGCCCCGCTCCCATCGGCATTCCTGGAAAATCCGGAACTGGTTTCGCGTCCGGACCTCGGGATTGACCTTGCCCGGCGGCTCGTAGGTGGCGATCTCCTCCGCCCGGATCCCCTGGACCCAGCCCGAACGCATCGCGATGGCAAGCAGTAGCAGCGTCAGGAGCAGGGCGATGTGCCGGATGCGGCGGTCCATCAGACCACCAGCTCTTCCACCCGCTGCGGCGCCACCGTTGTCGTCTCGGAGTTCGAGATGGCCACCAGGCACCCGAGCATGACGAAGTTGGACACGAGGCTGGAACCGCCGTACGAAATGAAGGGCAGCGTCACGCCGGTGAGCGGCAGGATCCAGGTGACTCCGCCTGCGATGATCCCGGCTTGTACGGCCGTTACGATCCCGAAGCCGGAGGCCGCCAGCGCGTGCAGGTCGCTGCCGGAGCGAAGGGCGATGTGGAACGTGCGCGTCAGCAGCACGACAAAACCCATCACAACCGCCAGAAGGCCGGCGAGACCGAACGTGTGGCCGATGGCGGCAAGTATGAAGTCGGTCCAGGCGAACGGGATCAGATTCGGTTGGGCTCCCTCCCCCACCAGGCCCACGCCACCTATCCCGCCCTCGGCCATGGCGAACTGTCCCTGCAGCAGCTGGAATCCGGCCCGGTCGGGGTCGGCGTACGGGTCAAGCCACGTGTCGAACCGGACCGCCACGTGGGAGAACGTCTTCAGGGAGATGTAGACCCCCGCGGCGAACAGCAGCAGCCCCGTGACCGGGTAGAACAGGCGGCCGGTAGCCACCCAGAGGATCCCCATGAAGGTGGCGAAGAACAGCAGCGACGAACCCAGGTCGTTCTGCTGGACGAATATCAGCAGCGCCAGCCCCACTAGTCCGACGAGGGGCGCGAGATATCTCGGGTCGATCACGTAAACGGGCCCGAACAGGCGCTTGGTCCGTTGTCCCAGCAACTCGCGGCGCTCGGACAGATAGGCGGCCAGGAAAAGGACGAGCAGGACCTTCGCGATCTCGGCGGGCTGAAACGAAAGAGGCCCGAACCGCAGCCACAGGCGTGCCCCGTTGACCGTGTGCCCGATGCCCGGGAGCAGGGGCGCGAGCAGTGCGGCGATACCGAGCAGGGCCAGCGTGTACCTGACCCTCCACGCCCGGCCCAAACCGTTGCGGAACGCGTACAGCGTCGCAAGGAAAGCGACGGCTCCGACACCGAGCCACGCCGCCTGGAGCCTTGCCAGCGGCTGCCAGCCCCGGACCCCTTCGGCCTCCTGCGCGATGTCAATCGCCGACAGCTCAAGGAGTCCGACCGCCACCAGTAGTCCTACGACCGGCAGCAGAAGCGGGTCCGCCCTGGGGGCCAGGGCCCTCACGCCTATGTGGAGCACGGCGAACACCGCCGTGAACCCCAGAAACCCGACGGCCGCCGGGGTGCCCAGTTGCAGGAGTCCGATCGCGTAGACGCCGCATACCCCGGCGAGCAGGACGAGCTCTCTGACGCGGGGGTGCTTCATGCAGGCGGAGGAGGAGGCGGCGCCGCTGTCGGAGTGGGAGCGGGGGCGGCGGTCGGTTCCGGCGTCGCGGCCTGGGGCTGGATCCGGGGCAGCGTCGAGACCACGCGCTGGGCGTCCTCCAGCGACCGCGCTGGGATGCCTTCCTTCAGGTCGCGCTGGTAGGTGCTAACGAGGGTCGAGACCTGGAGGTCGGTCCTGCGGACGACGCGCCCCCTGGGCGGGCCTCCGTCACGTCCCGCCACACCCTCGACTATCGCCACACGGTCGCCTCGAGCGACCACAAAGTACTGGGTGCTGGCCGACTGCAGGAAGTTGTAGCCCAGTAGCGCGACGGCGACCGCGGCGACGATCGCCAGCGGCACCAGAGCCGACAACTTGCGGCCTTTCCGGCCACGGTCCGTCCCGCCGGATGGCTCCTTGGACACGATCACACGATCGGTCGGAGCCCTCTCGTCCTCGACGATCGCCTCGCCTTCCTCGGCTTGCGCCTCCAGGACGACCACGGACACGTTGTCGTGCCCTCCGGCCTCGTTGGACACCTCCACCAGAAGCCGGCACGTCTCGGCCAGGTCCTCGGTGGATCCGAGGATGTCCCTGATGCGTTCGTCCTCCACGTAGCCGTGCAGCCCGTCGGACGCGAGCAAAAGCCTGTCCCCCGGCCGGAGCGTCACGTTCAGGACGTCCACCTGGACGTTGGGGTCGCTCCCGATCGCCTGCAGCAGCATGCTGCGCTGCGGGTGACGCGCCGCTTCATCGGCGGCGATGCGGCCCTCCGACACCAGCTGCTGGACCATGGTCTGGTCCTGCGTGAGCTGGGACAGCTGGCCTGACCTCAGCAGATACGCGCGGCTGTCGCCGACGTGCGCCACCGTGACGGTGTTGTCCTGGATCCACCCGGCCGTCAGGGTCGTGCCCATGGCCGCCAGGTGGGGTTCGGACTTCCCGCGCGACCAGACGGTCCGGTTGGCGTCCAGGACGGCGTCCTTCAGCGCCTGGCCGCCTCTCTCTGCGAGCCGCGGGACCCACGACTCGAGGACCTCCAGGGTGAGGCTCGATGCGATCTCGCCCCCTTCGTAGCCGCCCATGCCGTCGGCCACCGCGACCAGGGGAGGGGTGTTGAGGACGGAGTCCTCGTTGTTGGACCGCACGAGTCCTTTGTGGGTGGCTTCCCTTGTGACGAATCGCATCAGTCCCGGCCCCCTCGCCGTCCGACCCCGGTTCTCATGCCCGCGCCTCCAGGACCGAGCGCCCGATCGAGATGCGGTCGCCGGGGCGCAACAGAACCGGGTGCGTCAGCGGCCGGTCGTTCACCGACGTCCCGTTGGTGGAGCCGAGGTCCTCCACGTACCACTCACCGTCGGAATGGTAGACCCGGGCGTGCCTCTGGGAGACGGATGAGTCCGGGATCGAGACGTGGCAGGACGGATCGCGGCCCATCAGTGTCTCCGGGGGAACCAGGTTGACCGACGACGGCCCGACGCCCTCTTTGAGCGTGAGCACCGAGGGATTGCGCTTGCCCTTGGACGGCGCCACCGGCGACACCCGGGGCGTCGTTGCGTGTGCCAGCTCCCTCGCCTCCATCCATACCACCACGGCCAGCAGCAGGTACATCGCGCCGAGCAGGATGATCTTCCCAAGGGGGCCCGTGATGATGTCGGTCACGGCCTAGGATCTCCGGAACTCAAGGACCGTGTGCCCGACGACTATGCGGTCACCGTCGCGCAGCCGGTGCTGGTCCACTTTCTCCCCGTTGACCATCGTCCCGTTTTTGGACCCGAGGTCGCGAACCACGTACATCCCGTTGCCGCTGTCGTCGACCACCTCCGCATGATGTCTGGAGATCTCCGGGTCGGGAAGGACGAGGTCGTTGTCGGCGAGGCGGCCTATCCGGATCCGGGCATCGACGGGGATGGTCCGCTCGGGCCCCCGGTCACCCAGGACGACCAGACTCGGTCTGCCCGGTGCGGCCGGACGCCGCTGCGGGTCCTTTCTGGCCGCGGGCCGGCGGGTACGGTCGCGGTCGCGGTCCAGGACCACCGGCTCGGTCTCCACCCGGAACTCCCCCGGGGACAGGTCGCCCGCGGTGAATGAGACGCGGGGGGTGTCGGCGAGGACCCATTCGCGCTGCCTGGCGGCCTCCCCTACGAAGATCTCGAGCTCTTCGACGATCTTGGACTCCATCGGAGCCAGACGCTCGTAGTCCTTCTTCGACAGCTGGATCCTGTAGACGTTGGGGACGTAGGTTCGACGCAGAGCCACTTTCCTGCCGTCCTCCATCACGCGCTGTATGCGCTTGCCGATCTCCAGGGGATGCACCCCGGACCTGAAAATGCGCGCGAAGAAGCCTTCAACTGCGCGCTCCAGGCGTTGCTCGAAACCTGCGAGGATGCTCACGTCGCTCCGCATGTCCAGGGGATGCGGACAAGTATACGAACGGGTTCGGTTGCCAATGGGCGCGCGCACCCGCAGGTCCCGGGACCTTTCCGGAGGTCCGGTAGTATCGGATGTTCAGGGCGCGTGGCGGAATTGGCAGACGCGCAGGATTCAGGTTCCTGTCCTGGAGACAGGGTGGGGGTTCGACTCCCCCCGCGCCCACGTCGTCGCGGGTTCCGCCTGCGCTGACGGCGCCCGACCGGCGGGCGGACGCACGCAGACGGGCCTGCCGCGGCGGCGGGGAGGCCGGGGTGCGTAGGGCGCGGCCCAATCCGGCGGCCTGGATTGTCGCCGCGGGGGCGGTTTTCATCGTGGTTCTGCTCCTGCGAGCCTGCGGACGGGGCGACGACTACCCAGAGCGAGCCCGGTCGCTGGCCTCGCGCTCGGCAAAGCTGGGACGAGAGGTCGGAGGGCTCAGGTCCGACATCCCGGTGCTCGAACGAAACGCGTTGTTCCGCCGACTCGACGGGTGGTCCACCGAGGGACGCCGTCACGTGGACGAGGCGAAGGTGATAGACCCCTCGGACGAGCATCGGCTTTCACACTCCTACCTGGTGGCTGCTCTCGGCGTGCGCGCCGACGCTCTGGAGCGATTCAGGCCGGCGGTCTCGAATGCGTTGTCGGACCGCGACCCCCAGGTGGCGAGCAGCCAGCTTGAGTCGGTGATCGACGACTTCCGTCTGGCGGACCGCTCGTACGCCCTGTTCATTCGGACGTGGGCCGGCGGTGATCGCAAGCCGGACGCGTCGCGATGGGCCGGCGGCGGGAGCGAGTTCGAGACGCAGGGCGTCGCCGGACTGGTCGCGGACCTGCGCAAGCAGCCACGCCTGGAAGCGATCTACAACCTCAAGATCGCATCCGTGACCGTGGCGCCGAAGCCTACGGGCACCGAGCGCGACGTGGACCAGCTCCCGTTCACGGACACGCTCCGGGTAACTGTCGTAGTCGAAAACGAGGGCAACCAGCCGGTCCCGCCATCGCCGGTGGCCGCGATCCTCACGTCCGAGGAGGACCCCAAGCCACGGACGATCGAGGGCAGGCTGGACCGCCTAAACCCCGGCAGAAGATTGTCCGTCACGCTGCCCAACCTCCAGCCGGCGACGGGGGGCCCGATCAACCTTCTGCGCGTCATCGTCGGTCCGGTCGGCGGGGAACGGAACCTGCTGGACAACGAGATGGAGTACAAGTTCGTGACCCGCAGGGCCTCGGGTCAGGAGACGGATCGCCCTTCGTCCACCGGAACCGGAACGCCACGACCGTCGCCGCCGGCTTCCGTCCGCCCCACCGCCACCCGCGCCCGCTCGTAGATGTCCTCAAAGGCAAGTCCTGTCCGCCCGGATGCGGCCGAGCAGTCGTCGAACTCCGGCGACACGGTGACGGCCTGGCCCCCGAGCAGTCCCACCTTCACCCGGACCGGCTGTCCGGCGATCTCGACCTGCTGGACCCGACGGTCGAGTACCAGGCGGTCGGCTTCGCGCCTGCGGACCCCCAGCGTGGGGGTCTCACGGAACAGCAGTCCGAGCAGGTGCCGCTCGTCGGAAGGCGAGCACAGCACGGAAAGTTGGAAAGCCGGACGCGACTTCTTCATGACCACCGGCGTCACCCACGCGTCAAGAGCCCCGGCCCCCATGAGGACCTCGACGGCCCGTCCCAGGGCTTCAGGCGTGATGTCGTCGAGGTTCGTCTCCAGCAGCACGTCGGTCCGGTCCCACGTCGTCCGCTGCCGTGTCCCCACCAGAACGCGGCAGACGTTCGGTCCGTCGGAGTGGCGGGTCCCGGTCCCGAGGCCGGTCTCCTGCAGGACCATGTCCGGAACCGGTCCGAAGCTCGCCGAGTGTCCGATCAGGATGGCCACGGCGGTCGGCGTGACCGTCTCTCCCGTCAGGCCGGTCCCCTGAACGGGCACTCCACGGAGCAGCTCGCACAACACCGGCGCCGGCAGCGGGATCGACCCGTGGGCCGTCTCGGTCCGGCCGGCCGACACCGCAACAGGCGAGGCGAAGACCGGCGGGTTGCCGAGAGCGGCCAGTGCCGCCGAAGCGCCGACGAGGTCCACCGCCGTGTCGGCCGTCCCGATCTCGTGCAGGTGCACCCGGTCAGGGGATGTCCCATGACCCCGCGATTCGGCCAGCAAAAGAGCCTCAAAGCCTGCCCGCGCGGGGGCCGAGACCCCCTCGGGAGCCCGGGAGACGGCGTCCAGCAGCTGCTCCGGCGTCAGCCGCCGACCGCCCCCGGAGACCACCGCCCGAAGGCAGGCCAGTCCACCGCTCGAAGCCTCGTCGAACGACAGTTGACACCCCAGTCCCAGGGCGGCCACCGCTTCGCGCATCGCATCCTCGACGGGCTCGCCCAGCTTGCGTCCGCAGTGGGCGAGCGCAGACAGGATCATGTCCCCGGATGCCCCGCACGAAAGATCGAAGTACGCCGCGCGGGGGTTGGTCATCGGGGCCGGCGTGTGCTCAGTGCCGCGAAGAAGCCGGCGCCGAAGCCGTTGTCGATGTTCACGCACACCACCTGGGGGGTGCAGGAGTTGAGCATGCCCAGCAGGGCGGCGAGTCCCCCGAGCGACACTCCGTACCCCACCGAGGTGGGTACCGCCACCACGGGCAGCCCGGTCAGCCCGCCCACGACCGTCGGCAGGGCTCCTTCCATTCCGGCGACCACGATCAGGTAGTCGCAGGCGGCCAGCTGGTCTGAGCACTCCAGGAGGCGGTGAAGACCCGCGACACCCACGTCGTAGATCCGCCGGGGCGTTGCTCCCGCGGCCTCGGCCGTGAGCGCAGCCTCCTCGGCCACCGGCAGGTCGGCGGTTCCGGCCGCGACGACCCCCACCGTGCCGGCGGCGACCGCAGGGGGCCGCATGACCCGGACAAGGCGAGCCTGCTCGTGGAACTCGGCCTCCGGGACCACCGTCTTCACCGCCTCGTAGGCCTGCGCGGTGGTCTTGGTCACCAGGACCGGACCGGTGTTTCGCTCCACGAGGCTGGCCACGATCCCGGCTATCTGGTCCGGGGTCTTGCCGATCCCGAACACGGCCTCCGGCAGGCCCCAGCGCTTCTCGCGCGCGAGGTCCACGCGGGCGAAGCCGAGGTCCGACACGGCGGGTTCGTGGGTCACGAGCATGCCTTCGTCGCGGAAGGGGGCCGGGGAAACGTCATAGTATCGGACGCTATGGCCATTCCGACCGACTATGTCGCCTTGGCGCTCGGCGCCCTGGCGCTGGCCGTCGCCGTGGGGGTCTTCATCTCCTTTGCCTCCGTGCGCAGGCGGCTCATCATTCTCCAGGGCAAGTCCGGACAGTCCGACATGCTCGAGGCGGTGGCCAGACAGGTGGAGGAGGTCCACGCTCTGCGCGGGGAGTTCAAGATCCTGTCCGAGCACCTGCGGGAGCTGACCGAGGCATTCCGCAGCGCCGTCCAGAGGACGTCGGTCTACCGCTACGACGCTTTCGAGGACATGGGCGGCAAGCTGTCGTTCTCGGCCGCCTTTCTGGACGCCAAGGGCGACGGACTGGTCATCTCGTGCATCAACGGGCGTCAGGAGGCGCGAACATACGCCAAGCCCGTCGAGGCTGCGCGGTCGGCCTTCAACCTGTCCCCCGAAGAAGTAGAGGCCATCCGGCGCGCGCTGGCCGGCGAGCCCAGCTGATGGGCGGGCGGTTCGGGTTCCTCGGCCCCCCCGGGACCTTCACCCAGGAGGCTCTGCTCCAGGTCGCCGACCCAGAGTCGGCGGAACTCGTGTACTACCCCTCGGTGGAGGAGGTCGTCCTTGCGGTGGACCGGGGCGACGTCGACCGCGGGATGGTGCCGATGGAGAACTCCGTGGAAGGGACGGTAAACGCGACCGTCGACGCGCTCGGGTTCGACACGCAGGGGCTGATCGTCGAGAAGGAGGTGATCCTGCCCGTCCGGCTGCACCTCCTGGCCCGGCCGGGCGCGGACCTCCTCGAAATCAAGCAGGTGTACTCGATGCCGCACGCCACGGCCCAGTGCCGCAAGTGGCTTCGCGACAACCTGCCGGAGGCCAAGGCCGTGGCGGCCAACTCGACTGCCGAGGCGGCCGGGCGAGTGGCCTACGAGACCGGACCCGCGGACAAGGCCGCCATCGGCCCGAGCCTGGCCGCGCACCTGTACGGGCTGCAGATCCTGGCCCGGGACGTCACCGACCACGCGGAGGCCGAGACCCGGTTTGTGGTCGTCGGGCGGGAGATGCCACCCGCCACGGGGCGGGACAAGACGTCCCTCGTCTGCTTTATAGCCGAGGACCGCCCCGGCGCCCTCCTGGAGATCCTGCAGTGCTTTGTCAGCCAGGGGATCAACCTCACGAAGGTCGAGTCGCGTCCGACGAAAAGAGTCCTGGGCGAGTACTGCTTTTTCATCGACCTCGAAGGGCACTCCACCGACCCGGGTGTCGCCGCGGCCATGTCAGAGGTGGAGGCCCGGGTCGCGAGGCTGAAGCTGCTGGGCTCATATCCGCGGGCACTCGGCGCCCTCGACGCGGAACGACTGGCGCGTCGCGCCCGGGGGGCGAAGGCCCGGCCGGGCGACACCGCCGCGGTCAGGTCCTGACGTGCTGGACCTCAAGCTGCTCAGGGAGCGGCCGGAGGCCGTTCGCGACGCGCTCGCGCGGAGAGGCGACGAGGCTCTGCTGCACGACGTCATGGCCGCCGACGAGAGACGGCGCAAGATCGTCCACCAGGTGGAGCTCAAACAGCAGGAGCACAACCAGCGGTCCAAGCAGATCGGGAAGGCACTGGCCGACGATCGACCCGCGCTGCTGGACGAGGCCAAGCGCCTGAAATCCGAGATCGAAGCGCTGGACCCGCAGGTCAAGGAGGCCGAGGAACAGCTGGACATGGTCCTGGCCCGCGTGCCGAACCTGCCGCACGAGTCGGTCCCGACGGGAATCTCCGACGACGACAACGTCGAGCTGCGGCGCTGGGGCGCCCCGACGGAAAGGCCGGACACCCGCGACCACCTCGACATCGGACGGGAACTCGGCGTGATCGACACCGAGCGAGCCGCATGGACGTCCGGCAGCCGCTTCGGCTACCTGCTGGGCGGACTGGTCCACCTGGAGTTCGCGCTCGTCCGGTACGCGATGGACCGGCTGGAGCCGCACGGCTTCACGCCGGTGATTCCGCCGGTGCTCGTTCGCAGGGAGGCGATGTTTGGAGCGGGAGCGCTTCCCGGAGACGACGCCCAGTACTACGTGGTGCAGGACGGGTTGTACCTGACGGGAACCTCCGAGCAGGCTCTAGCGGCGATTCACGCGGAGGAGGAACTGGAAGCCGGTGACCTCCCGATCCGTTACATGGCCTTCTCGTCGTGCTTTCGCAGGGAGGCCGGGGCGTACGGGCGAGACACGCGCGGGATCTTCCGCGTCCACCAGTTCGACAAGGTGGAGATGTTCAGCTTTGCCCACCCGGACCACTCGTGGGACGAGCACGGGTTCCTCGTCGCGCGCCAGGAGGAGCTTCTCCAGTCGCTGGGGCTGCCCTACCGCGCCATGAACGTCTGCACCGGAGAGCTGGGCGCCCCGGCTGCCAAGAAGATCGACCTGGAGGCGTGGTTTCCGGGACAGCGACGCTATCGCGAGGTGATGTCCTGCTCCAACTGCACGGACTTCCAGGCGCGCAGGCTCAAGGTGCGCATGAAGGGGCCTGGCGGCAAGCGGATCCTGCACACGCTCAACGGAACTGCCTTCGCGATCGGCCGGACGATCGCCGCGATCATGGAGAACTACCAGGAGCCGTCCGGGGCCGTCGTAATCCCTGAGCCGCTCCGCCCCTACATGCCCGCTGGTCTCAGCCGCATCGACCGCCGGTGAGCGCCGGGCCGTGGGCTGCGGCACGCCCCGTCTAGGCTGGGGACGGAGGAGTGTCCGAGCGGCCGAAGGACGCCGCCTTGAAAGCGGCTGCACCCGCAAGGGTGCCGTGGGTTCGAATCCCACCTCCTCCGCGACGTAGAATCGAGCGTCTTGGAGGAGTCGCATAGTCCGGTCTAGTGCGCCCGCCTGCTAAGCGGGTTGGGGGTGAAAGCTCCCACGAGGGTTCAAATCCCTCCTCCTCCGCTCCGGGCCCCGCGGCCAATCGCGTGCGGGCTGCTTTGGGCGGCCGCTGGGCGGCCGTCGCGGGCGTTGCTTCACTGACCGCGGCCTCCGCGGTACTGCGCACGGAGGGTCTCAGGGTCCGGCTTTGGCTGGACGAGGCCATCTCGGTCGGGATCGCCTCTCAGCCACTGGGTGCGATCCCCGGTCTGATGCGCCGGGACGGCTCGCCTCCCCTGTACTACCTGCTCCTGCACGGGTGGATGGAGGTTGCGGGGCAGTCGGAGGCCGCACTTCACCTCCTATCGCTTGCGTTCGGAGTGGCGGTCGTGCCGGTGGCTTACTGGGCCGGGCGCAGCCTGTTCGGCCGCCGGGTCGGCTGGATGGCGGCGGCGATGGCGGCGGCGAACCCGTACATCACCCGGTACAGCGTGGAGGTCCGGATGTACACGCTGCTGGTGCTGCTCTCGCTCGTGTGCGTCACCTGCTTTGTGCACGCGTTCGTGCACGGGCGCCGCCGGTGGCTCCCGGCGTTCGTCCTGAGCCTGGCGCTGACGATGTACACCCACAACTGGGGCTTGTTTCTTGCGCTCTCCCTGGGGGTCACCGCTCTGGCTTTGGGCTTCAGGAACGGCCGGTCTTCCGTCGCACGCACCGCAGCACCGTTTGCCGTCGTGGGGGTTTTGTACGCGCCGTGGATCCCGACTCTTCTGGCCCAGGCGCGCGATGTCGGAGCACCGTGGTCGAAGTCGCCCGGGCTCCGTGAGGTCATCTGGTCGGCCGGCGCCGTTTTCGGCGACGAGCGGGCG
>DATLNZ010000130.1 GCA_035536535.1 Actinomycetota bacterium
CCCCGAACTGCGTCGTCTCCATCCTCCAGCCGGTCGGCTTCGCGCCGGCGATACCGGCGGCTGCCTCCTCCGCGCCGACCCCGAGCTCCATCGCCACCCGCACGGCCATGGCCGCATTGCGCACCAGTGGACGTCCCGGCAGCGGCAGACGCACCTGCACCTTCACGCCGGGTCCCGCCCGCAGGATGGCGACGGCGTGTCCGGATTCGTCCAGGTCC
Source organism: Actinomycetota bacterium (assembly GCA_035536535.1). Classification (NCBI taxonomy): domain Bacteria; kingdom Bacillati; phylum Actinomycetota; species Actinomycetota bacterium. Next base: position 219 of record DATLNZ010000130.1, read on the forward strand.
ACGCGCTCGGCCCCCACGTGGCCGCCGGGACCAACGGTGGCGACCCTGGCGGAGGTGGACTCCGCCAACACGTCGAGGAAGTCGTCCGACGCCGAAACCACGGCCAGGCCGGCCGCCGGCAGGCAGGCCAGCAGCTCGGACTTCGACCTGGCGATGCCCTCGCGGGAGCCGAAAAACTCGATGTGACTCGTCCCGATCCCGGTGATCACGCCGACGTGCGGCCGCACGATCCGGCACAGCCGCGCGATCTCTCCCGGTCCCCGGGCGCCGAGCTCGACCACGAGCGCCTGCGCGTCGTCCGGGCATGACAGGACCGTCAGTGGCATTCCCCAGTCGTTGTTGAAGTTCCGCGGCGACGCATGCACCTTCATGCCGGAGGACAACGCGGCCGCGATGAAGTCCTTCGTCAGCGTCTTGCCGACGCTGCCAGTGATGCCCACCACACGGGCGCCGAGGCCGCTACGAACGTGCGCGGCCAGCAGGCCCAGAGCCGCGGTCACGTCGCCGACCACCACGGCGGACGCGCCGGCCGGCAGGCAGTCGGCCCGCTCGACCAGTGCGAACGGGGCACCGGCGGCGAAAGCTTCCGGCACGTGGGCGTGTCCCGACCGGATCGCGACAAAGGCGCTGTCCGCGGGCAATGACCGGGTGTCGGCTCCGAAGCCGCCGCACTCAGCCCCCGGATCGCCGGTGACCATCCCATCGCAGATGCGGGCGACCTCCCGCGCACTCAGCCTCGGCATCCCACTCCCCCGAGCAGCTCGCGGGCCACGGTCCGGTCGTCGAACTCGATGGTGTGGCCGGCGAAGGTCTGTCCGGTCTCGTGGCCCTTTCCGGCGATGACCACGACGTCTCCGGGCCCCGCCTCGGAAAGAGCTCTCTCGATCGCGCGACGGCGGTCGGGCTCCGTGACAAAGCCCTCGCGCGCCACGCCGGCGGCGATCTCCCTGATGATCGCGCCGGGATCCTCGCTGCGCGGGTTGTCGGACGTGATGACCGCCAGGTCCGCGATGGACGTGGCGGCCGCCCCCATCAGCGGCCGCTTGGCGCGGTCCCGGTCGCCGCCGCATCCGAACACGACGATCAGCCGCCGTTGCGTCAGCTGGCGGGCAGTCGTGAGCACGCTGGCCAGGGCGTCGGGGGTGTGGGCGTAGTCGACGACGACGGTGAATGGTTGGCCGGCGTCCACGCGCTCCAGCCGTCCGGGGGCCGACGCTGTGGAAACTCCGGCCGCGACCGCGTCGAGCGGCAGGCCGAGGACCAAACAGATGCCCGTCGCGCACAGGATGTTGTCCACGTTGTAGCGGCCGACGAGCGGGCTGTGCGTCTCGAGCCGGCCCTCTGGCGTGGAGATGACCGCGGTCGTGCCGCTCGCCGACGGCGTGACGTCCACCGCGTGCACGTCACCGCCCTCGCCGTAGGTCAGCACGTCGAGGTCTCGTGTCCGCTCGACGAGCCGCCGGCCGGCCGCGTCGTCGATGTTGATGACTGCACGCGGCGTGTACGACGGCTGAAACAGCAACGCCTTGGCCTCGAAGTAGTCGTCCATCGTCCCGTGGTAGTCGAGGTGGTCCTGGGTCAGGTTGGTGAACGCGGCGCAGGCGAAGCGCGTGCCGGACACGCGACGCTGGTGCAGCCCGTGGGATGCGACCTCCATGGCGACGACCTCCGCGCCCGCGTCCCGCATCTCCGCGAGGGTTCGCTGCAGGTCGGGGGCCTCGGGCGTCGTCCTGGTCGAGGGGACGGTTCGGCCAGCGACGCGGTACTCCACCGTGCCGAGGAGCCCCGTCGTCAACCCGGCGGCCGACGCAATCGACTCAACCAGGTAGGTCGTAGTGGTCTTGCCGTTCGTGCCGGTGACGCCGGCGACGCGCATGGACTCGGAAGGCCGCCCGTGGAAGCTGGAAGCCAGGGGGCCGAGGGCGTCGCGAACGCTGTGGACCGCCGCCTGCGAGACGTCCACCTCCAGCGGCCTTTCGACCAGCAGGCACGACGCCCCCCGCGCCACCGCATCGGGCGCGTGGTCGTGTCCGTCCGAACTGCCTCCGGGGAAGCAGCAGAACAGGTCACCGGCCCGCACGGCGCGGGAGTCGTAGGCGATTCCGGTGAGGCCGGCGTCCCCGGCCACACGTGCGGCCACGCCCGCGTCGTCCGTAAGCGTCCGCAGAGTCCACGCCATCAGCCGGTCCTCCCGCCGGGCCGGGACAAACAAAAACGGGAGCCATCGGCCCCCGTCGCCCTCCCGAAAAAGCTAGTCATCGTAGCATCGCGCCAGGGGCGCCCCTGCGCTGGGGGGCCGGAGTAGCGGCCCCCCGCCGTGGAGTGGCGACGGGCCGGCGCGGCGTCGCTGACGGCCTGGAGATCCTGGACGGCTTGGACTTCGCCACCACAGGTTTCTTCGCCGTCGCGGCGGCCGCGCGCGAGGCGGCGGTCCCCGGGCCCTCGGCCTCCGCGACGCCGGGCTTGACCTTCGGCCGCGGAACATCGGCGGGATCCTCGGTGGGCGGGATGCGCATGATGCGGACTGCGGCCTCCGCCACCTCCTTGAACACCGGGGCGGACACTATGCCTCCGTAGTAGGGCGCCGGCTCGTCCAGCACCACAGAAACTACGACGCGAGGCTGGGAAGCAGGCAGAAACCCTATGAAAGAGGCCATAAACCCCCGGTAGCCGCCGCGAACGGCCTTCTGTGCGGTCCCAGTCTTGCCCGCGACGTCGTAGCCTGGGATCTGGGCGCGCGTTCCCGTTCCGTCCTCCACGGCCTTGGCCAGGATGCGGCGGACCGTGGCAGCGGTCGTTGACGACACCACCCGGCCGCCGCCCCGCTGCGGCGCGTAGTGCGGACGACCCTTCGGGTCAACCCACCCCGCGACCAGTTTCGGCTCCACCGAGACACCGTCGTTGGCGATCGTGGCGAACATCCTGGTCATCTGCACGGCCGTGGCCGACACGCCCTGTCCCATGGACATGGTCGGCATCGAAGCCCGGGACCACTTCTCGCGGGGCGGCATGATCCCCGACGACTCGCCGGGGAAACCCAGCTGCGTGGACCGGCCGTAGCCGAACCTGGACATGTACTCGGCCATCTTCTCGGGCCCGACCTTCTGCGCCACCTTGATGGTCCCGACGTTGGACGACTGGGCGATGATCTCGTCAAAGCGCATGTTCGCCGGCGCGTGCGCCTTCGCCTCGTGGTAGACGCGGTCGGCTATGCGGATGGTCGAGCCGACCCCGAAGGGCGTTGCCTCGTCGACCAGTCCTTCCTCCAGAGCGGCGGAGGCCGTGACGATCTTGCCGACAGACCCGGGCTCGTACACGTCCGTCACGGCGCGGTTGCGGCGCTCCGCCGGCTTGATGTCCTCCAGGTCGCCCGGGTCGAACGTGGGCGCGTTGGCCATCGCCAGGATCTCGCCAGACCGTGGGTCCATCACGATCACGCTTCCGCCCTTGGCCCCCGTGTCCTGCACCGCCTTACCGAGAGCCTTCTCCGCGGCGTACTGGATGTCGCGATCCAGAGTCAGCAGCACGTCCGATCCCGGCGACGGCGGCTTCTCGACGAACACGCCCTGTGGGATCCTGCGCCCGAGCGGGTCCTGCTCCAGAACACGGGAGCCGGGGCGGCCTCCGAGCAGCTTCTCGTGCGTAGACTCCAGCCCCGACAACCCCTGGCCGTCCCCACCCACGAAACCAAGGACGTTGGCCGCCAGCGCTCCTCCCGGGTAGCTGCGCCGGGACTCGTCCAGGATCCCGATGCCGGTCAGCCCCAGGCGCTCAATCCTTTCAGCGGCGTCGACGTCCAGGCGCCTGGCGAGATACACGAAGCCCCGGTCCTGGCGAAGCTTGTCCACGACCTCGCGGACGTCCTGGCCCACGAGGGGAGCCAGCACGCGGCCCGTTCCTTCGGGATCGCTCACCTGGCGCGGGTTGGCATAGACGGTGCGAGCGGCGACGGACATCGCCAGCTCCTGTCCGTGGCGGTCGTAAATCGCGCCGCGCATGGCGGGCAGAACGACGGTCCGCAGCCGCTGCTGGCGGGCGAAGTCGGTGTACTCGTCGGCGCGGACGGCCTGCACGTACCCGAGCCGCAGCGAAAGCCCGAGCAGTCCGGCCAGCATCACCGCCAGAAGGATCGCGGCGCGCCTTCTGGTCGTGCGGTCGGCCATCAGCCGCCACCCGACAGCAGCCGCTTGACCCGGAACGACGACGACGCGCCGGCGGCGGGGGGCGGAGCGACGCCCGGATCCGGGAGGAAGACCGGATTCGGATCCTCGGTCATGCCCATCCCGGCCGCCGACTCCTCCAGCCGGCTCGGCGAGGAGAGCTCGGCCGCGCGGCCGCGGAGTATCACCATCCGCTCCTCGGCCTGCTCGACCTCACGCTCGAGGCGGGACACGCGGTAGCCGTCCTGGCCCAGATACGCCTGCAGCGCCGCGACCGCGAACACCGCCATCAGCAGGACCACAGCCGCCGGGACCATGGCGCGGCGGCGGCTGCGCCCCCCCTCGACGAGGCGCAGTGCCGGCTCGACCGGCAGGATCCGGGGACGAGGCCGAGTGGCCATCAGTCTTGGGTTTCCCCGGTGTCGCGGACGGCTGCCCGCAGACGCGCGGACGAAGCCCTGGGGTTGCGCTCGACCTCCGCCTCCGACGGCATCACGGCACTGCGCGTGAGCAGGCGCAGGATCGCGCCCTCATACGACGGGGGCAGTCCGGGAAGAGGAACCGGCCCGCCGGACATGCCGGCGAACGCCTGTTTGACCATCCGGTCTTCGAGCGAGTGGTAGGACAGCACGACGATGCGCCCGCCCGGGGCCAGGACCGACGGGACGGAAGCCAGCACCCGCTGAAGCGCTTCGAGCTCTCCGTTGACCTCGATCCGCAGGGCCTGGAACGTCTTGCGCGCGGGATGGCCGTGGCGGCGAACGGCCGCGGGGTACGCCGACTCGATCACACGCGCGAGCTCGCCGGTAGTGCGCAGCGGCGCCTTGCGCCTGGCATCCACGATCGCCCGCGCGAGCCGCCGCGCCAGGCGCTCCTCACCGAATGACCACAGGATCCTTTCCAGGTCCTGCGGCGGATAGCTGTTCACGATCTCGGCGGCCGTCAGGGGGGCTTGGGGGTCCATTCGCATGTCCAACGGCCCGTCCTGCCGGAAGGAGAACCCGCGAGCGGGGTCGTCCACCTGCATCGAGGACATGCCCAGGTCGAGCAGGATGCCGTCCGCCCAGGCGACCCCCTGGCTGTGCAGGACCCACTCCAGGTCGGCGAAGGAGGCCGAAACCAGCCGGACGGAGTCCCCGAACGGCGCGAGGTTCTGTCCCGCTCGCGCGAGCGCGCCCGGGTCGCGGTCGATTCCCAGAAGCGTGCAACGGCCCCCGGCGGCGCGCAGGATGGCCTCTGAGTGGCCGCCCGCACCCAGGGTGCAGTCCACGTACAGGCCGCCCTGCTGGGGGCCGAGATAGCGAAGGACCTCTTCGACCATGACCGGGACATGTCCGTCCGTCACCAGCGGCCTTCTTTCCGACGGCCTCTGTCCGGGGCGCAGGTCGATGACGGGCCGCCCGTCGGGGCGCCTCTGCCTGTCGCGCGGCATGACCCTTGCGGCGGGACTGCGTCCGGTTCGCACCAGCATCCGATCCCCCCTAGATCCCGAGTTCCTGAGTGAAGTCCGGAAGGTCGCTTTCGGCCTGCTCGGCCTGTCGGCGCCATGCCTCCGGCTCCCAGATCTCCAGCCGGGCTCCCGCCCCGGCGACCACGACCTCGCGCTCCAGTCCCGCGTACCCGCGGAACGAAGGCGGGATGGTGATCCGGTTCTGCTTGTCCAGCGCCTCCTGCGTCGCCTGGGAGAAGAAGTGGCGCGCGTAGCGGCGCGAGTCCGGGTGGGTGGTCGGCAGGCTCGTCACCTTCTCGACCTGCCGGGTCCACTCCCCGATTGGGTACACGTACAGACACCGCTCGATCCCCTTCTGCAGCACGACGGCCGATCCCAGCTCGTCGCGCATCTTCGAGGGGAAGATCAGGCGCCCCTTGTCGTCCAGCCCTCGTCTTTCCTCCCCGAGAAACACCGTGCCTCCACCTGGCCGCCCTGGACGGGCTCCCGTCCTCCATCGATATCCCGCAGGACTCCCAGGTCCTCCACGGTGCGCCACTGTACTCCACTAGTCTCCACCCGGTCAACGCCGGAACACGTGTACGCATAGCCTGTGATCAGGGGTTTTGCCGGAGGGGGAGGCTAAACGGCCCGGATGCTAGTGGCGCCCGTGCCGTTGCTGTTTCCGTTGCTGTTGCCGTGCCCGTTGGCGTAGGCCAGGTAGGGCAGCCACTCCGGCTCGGCCCGTCCGACAAGCAGCCGCAGCCAGAACCCGTCCGGGGGCGGAGCGGGGCTGCGCTTGAGCTCCAGCCCAACGTCGGCGGGCAGGCGGTTCTCCTTACGCCCGTTGCATCGGCGGCATGCGGCGACCACGTTGTCCCAGGAGTGGGGGCCGCCCCGGCTGCGCGGGATGACGTGGTCCACGTTCTCGGCGGGGTGCCCGCAGTACTGGCAGGTGTGGCCGTCGCGCAGGAACACGGCCTTGCGGTTGGGGGCCACGTGGACCCGGCGAGGGATCCGGACGTAGTGCCGGAGCCGGACGACGCTGGGGGCCTGCAGGGTCATGTGCTCGGACCGGAAGACGGCGCCGTTGCTCTCGACGGACTCGGCCTTGTCACGCAGAACGAGGACGACCGCCCTCCGAACCGCCACGACACCGAGCGGCTCGTATGAAGCATTGAGAACGAGCGATCTCCCCAAGATCCCATCACCGCCTGCGGGCATTGTACAGACGAAACCGACGCTGAACGGCAGTCTCGACGACTCCCGGCCACGTCACCGGCGTATCGCGTCGACCACTTCCGCGGCGAGGTCGAATCGCCGGAACGGGGGCAGCAGGTAGACGCCCGCCGCCTGCTCGCGCAGTCCCGCCGCCAAGTCGATGGCTATCCGCAGGCCCTCGGCCTCCGCCTCGGCCCCCTCGCCGGCGCGGCGCATCCGGTCGCGGACTTCCTCCGGGATGGAGAACCCCGGCACCTCGTTGTGCAGGTAGTCGGCGTTGCGGGAGTTGAGCAGGGGGATGACGCCCGGGAAGATCGGGAGGTCCAGCCGCCCGTGGCGCTGCTCGTAGGCGCGCCGGAAGTTCTGGACCACCGCGGGGTCGAACACGGGCTGGGACAGCGCGAAGGCCGCCCCCGCCTCGATCTTCCTCCGCAGGACGCGGCACTCGCGGTCCACGTCGTGCGCGGCCAGGTCCACGGCGCAGCCGGCGACAAAAGCCGTGGGCTCGCCAATGGAGGTGCCGGACTGGTCGTGGCCCCGGTTGAACGACTGCGTGACGAGCGTGAGTAGTCCGGTGGGGGTGACGTCCACGCGACCGGTGGCCTGTGGGAAGTCGCCTATCTCGGTCGGGTCGCCGAGGCACACGAACAGGTCGCGAATGCCCAGCGCGTGCGCGGCGAGCAGGTCGGCCTGTACGCGGAGCAGGTTGCGTCCCCTCGTGGGAAAGCCGAGGATCGTCTCGACCCCAGCGTGCTCCTGAACCAGACGGCAGGCGGCCCAGCCGCTCATCCGCAGCCTTGCGCGAGAGCCGTCGGGCACGTACACGACGTCGGCCCCCGCGTCGGACAGCGTCTCGGCCCCCGCGAGCAGCCGGGCTACGGAGTACCCCTTCGGCGGCTCCATCTCCACCACCACGACAAACCTGCCCTCCCGGAGGGCCGTCGCCAGCTTCGTCGGTGACGGGGCGGGCCCGGACGGCTCGTCCGCGGCCACGGTCATCGCGAGCTCCAGGCGCTGCTGGCGGGGTTCGGACAGCACCCGCGCCATCGCCTCGATGTGCGCGGGCTGGGTGCCGCAGCACCCACCTACAAAGCAGGCGCCGGCGCCCAGAGCAGAGCGCGCGAAGTCCGCGAGGTACTCAGGCGTGGCGGGGTACAGGATGCGGTCCCCGACGCGCTGGGGGCCGCCGGCGTTCGGCATCGCCACCAGCGGCGTCCCCGACGCCACGGCCGCCATCTGCTGGATCACGCGCAGGACCTGAGCCGGGCCCTCCGAGCAGTTCACGCCGATGGCGTCGGCACCGAGCTCGACCAGCCTGCGCGCCACCTGCTCCGGAGTGGACCCGAGAAGTGTGCGGTCGTCACGCGTGAAGGTCGCGCTGACGACGACGGCCACGTCGCACGCTTCCCGGGCGGCGGACAGCGCCTGCTCCATCTCCACGAGGTCGGACTGCGTCTCGATGAGGACGAGGTCCACGCCGGCGGCCGCGAGCGCGCCGACCTGCTCCGCGTAAGCGTCGAACGCCTGCTGCCTGGTGACCCGCCCGTAGGGCACGAGGTGCACCCGCAGCGGCCCGACGGATCCGGCCACCAGCACTCCCGCGTCCCGGGCCAGGTCGACCCCCCGCTGGTTGAGCTCGGCCACGCGGTCCTCGAGCCCGAACTTAGACAGCGCGAAGCGGTTGGCGCCGAACGTGTTGGTCTCGACCATTCCCGCCCCGGCGCGGGCAAAGGACCTGTGCACAGATCGCACCAGGTCCGGACGGGTAAGCGAGACCTCCTCAAAACAGGCGCCCAGCGCCACCCCTTGGTCAACCAGAGCCGTGCCCATGCCCCCGTCGGACAGCAACGGCCCGTCGCTGAGAAGGCGCTTGAACTCCCCGGGCCTCACCGCGCGGCGGGGGTCTTTCTGCGCAGCAGCACCTCGCGGGGCAGGGGGAACCGCACGTCCTCGTCCACCACCCGGACCTCTTCGACCTCCGCCGGCCCGAACGACTTCAGGTGGTCAAGCACGCGCTCCACCAGCCACTCGGGCGCCGACGCCGACGAGGAGAGCCCGACCACATCCAGGCCTTCCAGCCACGCCGGGTCCAGCTGAGTCTCGTCTTCGATGAGGTGCGACTTCGCCCCCTGCTGCCGGGCGACCTCCACCATGCGCAGCGAGTTGGAGGAGTTGGGCGCTCCTATCACCAGCACCAGCGGCGCCCGCGCAGCGAGCACCTTGACGGCCGCCTGGCGGTTGGTCGTCGCGTAGCAGATGTCGTCTTTGGTCGGCGCGGTGATCGCCGGAAACCGACGCTGGAGCGTGTCGATGATGTCCTTGGTCTCGTCCACGGACAAAGTTGTCTGGGTCAGGTACGAAAGCGAGTCCGGGTCGGCGACTGAAAGCGCCTCGGCCTCCGCGACGTCCTGGACCAGGACCGTCCGGTCGGGAGCCTCGCCCATCGTCCCCTCGACCTCCTCGTGGCCCTTGTGCCCGATGAGCACGATGGTCCGGTCGCGGTCCGCAAACCGCCTCGCCTCGATGTGGACCTTGCTCACGAGCGGGCACGTGGCGTCGATGAGATCGAGACCACGCTGGCGCGCCATCTCGTAGACGGCCGGCGACGACCCGTGGGCGGAAAGCACCGCGTGGGAGCCGGGCGGGATCAGGTCGACTTCGTCCACGAACACGGCCCCCCGGCGCTCCAAACCCTCCACCACATGGCGGTTGTGGACGATCTGCTTGCGGACGTACACGGGGGGCCCGTGGATCTCCAGCGCGCGCTCGACTATCTCGACAGCGCGATCGACGCCGGCGCACCAGCCGCGGGGGGCCGCGAGCAGGACCTTTCGAAGGGACACGCCTCCATGGTGACCGATACCGGGGGCCCGGGAGGGACAACCGCGAGGAGATGAGCCGCGCGGCGGACCCTGCCCCGTCCGGCCGCCGGTAGAATCGTCGGACCGCCCCGCGCTCGATCGAAAGGCCTCCAGCTTGGCAAGGGCAGCCGCTTCGAAGAACGTCTACGACGCCTTCGCCCGGTTCTTCGAGAAGATCCAGTCGAACGTGGAGCAGGTGATCCAGGGCAAGCCCGATGTCGTGCGCCTGTCCGTGCTCGCGCTCGTGGCCGAAGGACACCTGCTCGTGGAGGACGTCCCCGGCGTGGGCAAGACGATGCTGGCCAAGGCCCTCGCCCGCTCGCTGGGCTGCAGCTTCAGGCGCATCCAGTTCACCCCGGACCTTTTGCCGACCGACATCACCGGCGTGCGGATATGGACGCGCGACAAGCGCGAGACGGAGTTCCGGCCGGGACCGATCTTCGCCCAGATCGTGCTGGGCGACGAGATCAACCGCGCGTCGCCGAAGACGCAGGCCGCGCTGCTCGAGTCCATGGAGGAAAGGCAGGTGACCCTGGACGGCCAGACGATGGACCTGGAGCGCCCGTTCATGGTCATCGCCACCCAGAACCCGATCGAGCACGAGGGGACCTACCCGCTGCCGGAGGCCGAGCTGGACCGGTTTTTGATGCGCGTGAAGGTCGGCTATCCGACCCCCGAGGCGGAGGTCGAGGTGCTGTCGGTGCACGGCTCACCGGGGCGGCTGGACGAGGTGGAGCCGGTGGCGAAGGCGGGCGACGTCGTGAAGCTGATCGACATAGCCACGTCCGTGCACGTGGCCGACTCCGTGAAGGCGTACATCGTCAACATCCTCAACGCGACCCGCAACCACCCCGACTCGCAGCTCGGCGCTTCCCCCCGCGCGGGCCTGATGCTGATGCGTGCGTCCCGGGCGCTGGCCGCGGCCGAGGGACGCGAGTACGTGGTGCCCGACGACGTCAAGCAGCTGGCGACGCCGGTCCTTGCCCACCGGATCATCCTCACGCCGGAGGCCCAGCTGGGCGGGGGCGCCCAGGAGGACGTAATCGCCGACGCCCTTTCGTCCACAGCTGTGCCGACCAAGGCTCGCCGGGGCTAAAGCCCGGAGCCCGGTTGAACCTCACCCCCCGCGGCCGCACCCTGCTGGTGGTCTCGGCCTCGTTTTTGGCTTTCGGGCGAACCTTTGCGCTGCGGGAGCTGTCAATGCTGGGGACCGGCTGCGCGGCAGCCGTGGTGTTCGGGGCTATCGCCGTCGTACTGCGGCGGGGAACCGTCGAGGTGGAACGCAAGGTCCATCCCGCGCGAAGCAGCGTGGGGGCCGAGGTCCGCGTAGACCTCTCCCTGACGGCGAAGGGGGCGATCGGGACCGCTCCCCTGCTCGCCGAGGACCGCATCCCCCCGAACCTGGGCGGGACCGTCCGCGTCACCATCGACGCCCGCGCGTCCGGACGCCGGGTCGCATACACGTTCACCCCCCGGACGCGGGGCCGTTACGAACTCGGCCCCCTGGAGCTGCTGCACACGGACCCGTTCGGCGCCGTGACACGGCGCAAGGCCACGGCGGGGACCTCGCACATCGTTGTCTACCCGTCCTACGACCGGATCGTCTCGATGCCCGTGGGGCTGCAGCGGCTCGGAGCCGTCCGGCGCTCGCCGCTTCTCGGTCAGGGCAACGAGTTCTACGCCTTGCGCGCCTACGAGCTCGGCGACGACCTGCGCAAGGTGCACTGGCCCACTTCGGCCAAGCTCGACCAGCTCGTGATCCGCCAGGACGAGCTGCTCGCCGAGCCGCGAATGGTCGTCCTGCTGGACTCGTGCGAGTCAAAGCACCGGGGCGAAGGCGCCGCATCCTCGCTGGAGGCAGCCGTTTCCGCTTGTGCATCAGTGGCCATGCTCGCCCTGCGGCGCCGGATGAGGATCCAGATCCTGACCCCCGACGGCATTCTGCTGCGCACGCGCAGGCCCAGCGAGGAGGAGCTGCTCGAGCACCTCGCCATGCTGCAGCCCAGCGGCCGCGAATCGCTTCTGGAGGGACTGCAGCACCTGCCCCCGCGGCTGCTGGCGTCCTCGGCCGTGGTGGCCATAACACCGGGCGTCGGGGGGCCGGAGCTCGGTGTCATCGCCCGGCTCATGCACGCAGCGGTCGGCGGCGCCGTCGTGCGGGTCGTGGCCGAGACGTTCGGGTCCGCCGCGGGGGCCCGGCGCCCGGACGACAACGCGCTGCGGCCCCTGGGAGTCCCGGTGGTCAGGCTGAGATCCGGTGACTCGTTTCACCAGGTGTGGGAGTCCACCGTGCGCGACGTGGCGGTCGCGCGATGAGGTCCGGCGTCGACACGCGGTCGCGGCCGCGACCTGCGGAGCCGCATAACCGGAGCAGACCTAGCCGGCAGCGGGTGCCGAAGCATCTTCGGCCCGACCCCAAGGCAGGCTCGCTGTGGCGCGACGACACCGGGACCTCACCCGCGGCTCTGGCCGCACTGGTCTGTCTCGGCATAGTAGCCGTGGCCTCCCTTTCGCGCGCCTTCACCAACGACTCGCACCTTCCCTGGACGATCCCCGCCCTGGCACTGGGCGCCGCGGCGGCGGTCACGATCGGACGCCGTTCGCTGGGGCTGGCCTTTGCCCTTGTGATCGGCGGGGCGGCGCTGACCCTGCCGGCGCTTTTCGTCAGGGAGCTGACCGTTGCGCTGCTTCCGACTCCGTCCGGACTCGCCCGCGCGTGGGAGCTGCTGCAGGACGGGATGAACGGCATGCTGCGCGAGGCGGCACCGGTGCCCGTCCAGACCCGGTTCCTCGTCCTGCTCTGGTGCACAGGCCTGATCCTCGGGTTCCTCGGAGGGTCCTGGGTCGTCGTGGGAAGGCCCATCGGCGCGGTCGTCACCGCGCTGATGGTGGTGGGCTACGCGGGGTCGGTAGGGGTGGGGCCGGGGCGCAACAACTACGCGATCGCGGCCGTCTCCGCGACGATGGCCTTTTTCCTTGCCGAGGGGCGCCACCGCATCGCGTCGTGGAGCCACGATCGGCCGAAGCTGCCCGTGCAGCTGGGCATCCCGACGCTCATCGCCGTCTGCCTGGTCGCCACGTCGGCCCCCAGGGTGCTGGGGGACGACAAGCCCGTCGTGGACCTGCGCGGGCGCGTCCAGCCGAGGCTGGTGATCATCAAGCCGCTATCCGACGTCCAGCGCCAGCTGCGCATTGAGCCTCCCATCGAGGTGATGCGGGTCCGCGCGGCCCGGCCGACCTACTGGCGGCTGACGGGCCTGGACTCCTACGACGGCAAGGAGTGGGTCCTGGAGGCCGAGGCCGTACCGACCCGGAACGGACCGCTGCCCGCGCCCAACCCCCCGGTGACGGGAGTGACGCTGGAGCAGCAGTACTCGATCACGTCTCTTCTATCCCCGTGGCTGCCGGCTGCGTTCGCCGCGAGTGAGATACAGACCCCGGCGTCGTTCGACATGGACCTGGACACCAGCACACTGCTGCTGCGCGAGGAATCCCCGGGGCTCAAGTACACGGTCCGTTCGATCGTGCCGGACAGGGCCGCCGACGCCGGCGCGCCCGCCCCGGACAGGTGGTCGCCGAGCCGCAACGAGCAGATCCTGGGGCAGGCGGCACGCCCGATCGTGCAGGCGGCCAGGACGCCGATGGACCGCGCCCTGGCCATCGAGACGCACTTCCGCAAATACGTCTACGACGAGAAGGTGCCGGGAGGGCACTCCGTCGAGCGGCTTCAGTCTTTCCTTGCCCAGCGGCGCGGCTACTGCGAGCAGTTCGCGGCGGCCATGACGCTGATGCTGCGCGGGCTGGGGATCCCCGCGCGCGTGGGAGTCGGCTTTCTGCCCGGCTCCCGCCAGGCCGGCGAGTTCCTCGTCAGCACCGACGAGGCGCACGCGTGGGTCGAGGCGAACATCGCGGGGGCGGGCTGGGTCATCTTCGACCCGACACCGGGACGCGGACAGCCCGCCAGCCAGGACGCGCAGCGAGAGGTGCCCGTGACGCCAACGCCCGCCCCCGCCGGACAGGCGGAGGCGACTCCGACGCCGGCGTCGGCCCCCCAGCCGGACGACCCGCGGGGCAAAGGACTGGACCTGCCCATCGCGGAGATCCTCGTTGCGGCGGTCGCGCTGGGAGGCATCCCGGGGGCCAAGGCATTCCGCCGCAGGCGCAGGAGCACCCAGGGAGTGATGGGCAGCTGGGCTGAGCTGCTCGACGCGGCGGCGGACCTGGGCCGGCGCCCCAACGCTTCGGAAACACCGTGGGAGTTCTGGCGCCGCACGTTCACGGGGGTGCCTCAGCCGGCGGCGGAGGCCGCCGCGAAAGTTGCGCGCGAGGCCGTTGCGGAGATGTACGCCCCCGGGGGGGCCGGCGACGGCGCGGGGCAGAGGGCGTGGGCTGCGATGCCCAAGGCAATCGGGGGGCTCAAGGCGTCGGCCCCCGCCTGGCGCAGGGTTCTCGCCCTCTACGACCCCAGGACGCTGATCCCGCCGCTCCGGCTGCCCCGCGCACTGCGTCCCGCGCGCACGGGCTGAGTCCTGCGACCGGCAGTGGCCTTGACGTCCGGTGGGGCGCCGCGACGGCGCCCGGGCGTCAGGCCTCTTCGGCGGCCTGGGGGCGGGTGGCGCGGCGCGTGGCCCAGTCCGCGAATGGGTCGTGCTCGGGACGCTGATCCAAAGGGTTACGACCCGTCAGCGCATGCCTGAGCATCAGGCCTGTGAAAGCGCGCTGCTCGCGAGACGCCAGCCCCAGCCCGAACAGGTCGCGGTTGGCCTCGTTGTGCCGTCGCAGGTGAACCCCGCGGAGCCGCCAGAACAGGATGAGGAACCCGGCCAGTGACGCGGCGATCCCCAGCCAGGACGCACCGCCCACCAGCAGGACGATGTCCATCACGAGCAGGGCGAGGAACGCGGACAGCCACCAGACCCGCTCGCCTTCCCGGAACGCGGCCGCCTGGATCGCCGAGCGCAGGCGTGCCAGCTCGGCGGGAGCCGGGACGTACGGCACCGGTGTCTAGATGTCCCTTCGCCGGGGACGCATCCGTCCCTCGGCCCGCTTCAGGGCGTCTCTGAAAGACCCGGGCTGGCTGCTCCCGGCGGACCCCAGCTCGCGCAGGGAGGCCCCGATGGCAACCGCCGACACCAGCATCACGAGGAATCCGGCGAGACCAAAGGCCAGGTTCACTGCGAACCCGAGCAGCAGGGCCAGGCCGATCAGAAAGCCGAGTATCCCCAGCCGCAGCCGTCTTTTCGCGTCGTGGGGAGACTTGGCATTGCGCAGCCTGCGCTCGATGTCGGGGTCTTCGGCCGCGAGGCTTCGCTCGATCTCCTGGAGAATCCGCTGCTCGTGCTCGGAAAGGGAGGACTCTTCGGCCATCACTCGCTCCGGGGATCGGACGGACGCACAGTATATCTCCGCAGCCGCCGCGCAACGGCCGGTGGGACGAGATCGTCCACGGACCGGCCGTCGCGCAGCCGTTGCCGCACCTCTGTGGCGGACAGCAGTGAGGTCCTGGGATCGGCGAAAGCGCCCGACGCCGGCAGCTCCTCAAAACGCGGGCCGGCCTCCGAGGCACGCTCCGACCCCGGGCGCCCGACCACGAGCAGCTTCACGCGGGCGACGGTGGCCTCCACCCCCGCCGGCCCGTCGTCGTAGAAGGCCGGATCCAGCAGCTGGGGGATCTTGTCGCTGCCCACCAGAAAGGTCGCGTCGAACCCCGAGGACTCCGCGGCCCCCGCCACCTCCAGATAGGTCCCCCTGTTCGCCACGGCCAGGCCGAGCCCATGGGCGTCGCATACCTCCTCCAACAGCTCCAGCCGCTCCGCCCACTTCAGGAGGGGCTTCCGGGGGCGGTTCAGCACGACCGATGTCAGGCAGAGCGCGGGTTCGGCGTCCTTCAATCTCCCCGCCGCAAGCGCCATCTCGACGTGCGCCCGGGTCGGGGGATCGAAGGCGCCCAGCAGCAGGACGATCCTGGGTCCCCTCACCGGTCGCACCCACCTGAGATCCGTCCCGCCCGTCACGGGTGGATTTTGCCCGCACATGGGTACAGAGGAAACTCATGCCACCGCCGGCGGCGGCCGATAGCCATAGGAGATCGTGGACCTCCAGAACACGACGGAAGCCATCCGGGGCCTGGTCGACAACGTCGAGCGGGTGATCACCGGCAAGCGACGCGCGGTCGAGCTTGCCGTGGTCGCCCTGTTCGCCGAGCAGCATCTGCTGATCGAGGACGTCCCGGGCGTCGGAAAGACCATGCTTGCACGGTCTGTCGCGGCCTCCATCGACGGGACCTTCAAGCGAATCCAGGGCACCCCGGACCTGCTCCCCGCCGACATCACCGGTTCGTCGGTCTACGACCAGCAGTCGGGCTCGTTCCACTTCGTGCACGGGCCGGTGTTCGCCAACGTGGTGCTGTTCGATGAGATCAACCGCGCCACCCCAAAGACACAGTCGGCCCTGCTGGAGGTGATGGAGGAGCAGTGCGTCACCGCGGACGGGCAAGTGCACGAGGTCCCGAAGCCGTTCTTCGTGGTGGCAACGCGCAACCCCATCGAGCACCACGGGACGTTCCCGCTGCCGGAGGCCGAGTTGGACCGCTTCGGGATGTCGGTCGTCCTGGGCTACCCCGACCACGACGCCGAAAAGAGGGTGGTCCTCGGCCAGATGGACCACCATCCCCTCCAGGGTCTCGAGGCGTGCCTGGAGGCCGACTCGCTGGCCGCCCACCGGACGGCGGTGCGCAGCGTCCACCTCGACCCGAGCGTGCTCGACTACCTGCTTCGTCTGGTCCGCAGCACGCGCGAGCAGGACAACGTCGCGCTGGGCGCCTCTCCCCGTTGCTCGGTCGTGATGACCAGGGCCTGCCAGGCACATGCGTTGCTGCGCGGGCGCGACTACGTGCTACCGGACGACGTCAAGGCGATCGCGCCGCCGGCACTCGGACACCGGCTGATGCTGAGCACCGAAAGCGCCGGCGGACGGGCGGCGGTGCTGGAGGTCATCGACCAGCTCGTCTCGAAGCTGCGGCCGCCGGTCGGGCTCGAGCAGACCTCGGCAACCGCTCCAAGGTGAGAGTCCGGCCGACGAGGCTGGCCTTTTTGCTGGTGCTGGGTGCCGTCATCCTGTTCGGCGCAGGCACGAACGTGCAGGCCGGGTGGGTGCTGGTCGTCGCCGCGCTGCTCCTGGGGTTCGTCCTCGCCGGGCTCGCGCTGCCGTTTTTGGCTCTCAGGGGTCTGGAGGTAGTGCGGCAAGCGCCGGTCCGTGCCCAGGCGGGACAGGGGGTCCGGGCGACCCTGGTGGTGCGCAACCGATCCCGCGGTATCAGGGGACTGGTCAAGGTGGACGACGACTTTCTCGGCCCGGCCACTGCCGTCGCCGGTGTTTTGCGCCCCGGACAGGCGACGGCGTTCGAGGCCGTCCGGACACAGGCGCGCAGAGGCGTGCACGAAGGGGGCACCTGCACACTGCGGTCGGGTGCGCCTTTCGGGATGGCGGTCGCGGTGCGCCGGGTATTCGTGGCCTCACCGGTGATCGTGCACCCGCGCGTGTTCGGGGTCCGCCTTCAGGACGTGATGGGCTCGGCCGCGTCCTCCCTCCGCGCGGCTTCCGGAGACACGGTCTCGGTGCGCGAGTACCGGTCCGGGGACCCGCTGCGCCATGTCCACTGGAGGTCCACCGCGCGCCGTGGCGAGCTGGTGGTCCGCGAGATGGAGGAGCCGGCACTTTCGGACCTGACGATCGTCTGCGACGCCCCGGCCGACCCCGACGCGCTGGACACGGCCGCGTCCGTTGCTTGCTCCTACGCCGTCGAGGCGATCGCCCGGGGCCACTCGGTCGAGGTTCGCTACGCGCGCGACGGGAGCCCGTCGGGGCTGAAGGGGGCCGGTCCGGAAGCGGTCCTGGACTGGGGCGCGCGACTACGTCCGGACTCCACGCCCGTGCACCGGCTGATCCCGGACACCGGCTCTGCCGTCTGCGTCCTTTCTGCGCGTCCCGGTGCGGACGCCGCCGTGTCCAAGCTGTCGCGCCTGGCCTCCGGGGGGTCGGGGGTCCTGGCGGTGGTGGTCCGGCAGCAGGACCCTTCCCCGGCGGACGTGGCGCTGGCCGGCTCGCTGACCGCTGCCGGCTGCAGGGTCCTTTCCGTGCCGGGCACCGGCGACCTGACCTCATGGCTGCGCGGCTCCGGCGTCTGATCGCGGACGCGCCCGCTTCGGACGCGATCCCCTACCGGGCGGCCATCATGGCCACGGTCCTCATATCGATCGTGGCCGCGATGACCCAGGAGGCCGTCCCGCGCTCGGTCGGGGTCGTGTCGGTGGCCGTCATCCCGTTCGGGTTCGTCTTCTCCTACGTCAGGCGCGGCAGTCGCAACGTCCTGCTGAAGTTCGGGCTTGCCGGCGCACTGTTCCTGGCCTTTGCCGGGTTCCTGTCCGGCGTGCGCGGGGCGGCCACGATCGACGAGACACGGTTGCCGCTGGCGACGCTGTTCGTATGGGTGCAGGTGCTGCACAGCGTGGACGTCCCACGCCGCCGCGACCTCGGCTTCTCCTTCGCGGCGAGCATCGCGCTGATCTCCCTGGCGGGATCCCTCGCCATCTCCAGCGGTTTCGGGTTCGTCGTCATCGCTTACGCGGTGGCGGCCGGAGCGAGCCTCGCGCTGAGGCACCTGGCGGAGCTGCACGAGCAGGCTCCCGGCGCGGCACCGGGCCGGACCGAACCCGGCAAGCGTCCGCGCACGTCGGGGGTGCTCAGGCCCCTGGCGGGAGTCGTCGCCGCGACTGTGGTCTGCACGACCGTCGCCTTCGTCGCCCTTCCACGATTTCCCGGCATCAGCGTCGCGTCCCTGCCGATCGCGATCGCCAGGCGCACCCCCGTGCAGGGGTTCACGGGCGGAGTCCTCAATCCCGGCACGCGGGGCGACCCGTCCCGGGGCCGCGGGTCCGGAGGCGGCCCGGAGTCGAACTTCGCGAGGGACGCCTACATGGGGTACGGCGACGACCTGAACCTGCGCGTGCGCGGACGGCTGTCCGACACCCTGGTGATGCGGGTCAGGTCACCGGAGCCGGCCCTTTGGCGCGCGCAGGTGTTTGACTCCTACTCCGACGGCAGGTGGACGTCCAGCGACAAGGACACCGACACCGTCCGCTCGTTCGGGTCCTCGATAAACATCCCCCCGTCGCCGGAGCTGGATCGAAGCTTCGGAAGACGCGACCGCGAGGTGGTCCAGACGTTCTTCATCGAGCGGCAGCTGCCGAACCTGATCTTCCATGCCTATGAGCCACGGGAGGTGTTCGTCCCCGAAAGCTCGGTCCAGGTGGACGACTTCCAGTCGATCCGCGTGCCGTTCATCCTCGAGCCGGACACGATCTATTCCGTCATCAGCGAGGTCCCGGCCGCGACGCCGGAGGACCTGCGCCTGTCGCCTCCCCCGGACCTGTCGGACCCGCGGCTCACCCGCTACCTGGAGGTGCCCGGCTCCCTGTCCGGCGGGTTCCGGGAACTCGCTATGCAGGTGACATCCGGACAGCAGACCTCCTACGACAAGGTGCAGGCGGTGGAGAACTGGCTCAAGCGAACGAAGCGTTACAAGATCGACATCCCTCCGGACCCACCCGGACGAGACCCGGTGGACGTTTTCGTCTTCGACCGGCACGAGGGGTTCTGCGAGCAGATCGCGGCCACGATGTCGCT
>DATLNZ010000131.1 GCA_035536535.1 Actinomycetota bacterium
TGCCGACTGTGTCGTGGTTGATCGCCACGACTATCTCCTGGTTGCGGAGGGGGTCCGCGTGGCCGACGGCGAAACTCGCGGAGAGGGGCTGCGTCCGGACGCCCCGGGACTCACCGATGCGGCCGGCGCCTTCTCCACCACCGTGGACTTGTTGATGTAGACCTTGGCCGTCGGCTGCTCGGCCCCCGGGTCGCCGGGCGGACCGCCCTTGGCGAAGCCCTCAATCCTCTTGGCGATATCCAGTCCGGCCGTGACCTTGCCCACCAGCGCGTAGTCGGGGGTGAGGCCGGCGCCCCCGGGGCCGGTGACGACGAAGAACTGGGAGCTGGACGTCCCGGCCGCCTCCTGCCCGCCCTTGGCCATGGCAACGAGGCCCTCCGTGTACTTGAGCGTCTTGGGGGGAGCCTCCGTCACCTTGTAGCCGGCTCCGCCCGTCCCGTCTCCCTTCGGGTCGCCGCCCTGGATCACAAAGCCCTTGGCCAGGCGATGGAAGGTCAGCCCGTCGAAGAAGCCCTTGCGGGCGAGGAAGACGATCGAGTTGGCCGTCTTGGGCGCGCGCGCCACGTCCAGCTCGATGTCGATGAGGCCGCACGAGGTTTCCAGACGCCACACGTAAATCCTGGCCTTGTTGAGCTTCTGGTCCTCGGCAGCGGTGTACTCCTCTTTCTTGGTGCCGGCCGCCTCGGGAAGCGGGGCGTCGCAGGCGATGGGGGCCGGCGTCGGGGCCGTGGAGGGCGACGCCTTGGGCTTTGAGGTCGTCAGCGCCTTGCGCTCCTCCTTGCCCCCGAGCGTCGCGACTGCCGCTATGGCCACTCCCCCCAGGATCAGCGCCGAGATGACGCTGAGGTTGATGATGCGACGCCTGCGGCGCTGGCGCTCCATCATCTCGCGCATGGCCTCGCGCCTGGCGGCGGCCGCATCCTTTTTGCGCTGGCGCTTGGGGGGACGTGACGACATGGGGTCTCATGTCTATCAGAACCGGGCGGGGGCCCGGCCCCCGACGCGGGTGACGGGGTGCCCTGCCCCCGTGGTTAGGCTGGCGCCATGACTTCCCCCCAGCCGTCCACCGTGGTGCTCGGGGTCCGGCACGGCGAGGTGCACAACCCGCGGGGGGTCATCTACGCGGGCCTTCCCGGTTACGGACTGTCCGAAGCCGGACGAGCCCAGGGGGCCGCTCTCGCACATGGACTTTCCGGACACCGTGTCGCCGCCGTCTACTGCTCGCCGCTGGAGCGCGCGGTCCAGACTGCGGAGTTCCTGTCGGGGCTGTGCGATGCGCCGATGGTCACCGACGACAGGCTGATCGAGTGGAAGTACTGGTCGGAGTGGGGCGGGCTGACGTGGGAGGAGTTGCGCGAGCGCAAGGGCGACGAGTTCGCGGCCTACCTGGAGGACCCCGGCTCCCTGACGCGCGGCGAGACCATCGAGGTGCTGGCGGACAGGGTCCAGGACTGGCTGGACGAGGTCCGCGGCGCACATGCGGGCGGGCTCGTCATCGGGGTATCGCACCTGGAGCCCCTCCGGGCGATCCTCGTCCGGCTGACGGGGGGACCGTGGGCCGGGATGGGCCGCATCCTGATCCCTCCCGGTCAGGCTGTCCGCCTGCAACCGGACCCGTCCCCCCAACCCGCGCCGCCCGGGCACCTCATCTCCCCCGAAACCGGGGGCCTCCCCCACTTGCGCTAGCCGCCGGGCCAGTCACTTTTCGCCGGTTTGATTCCCGGTACTCGCCTCGTTTCCTAGGGACAACCCCAACATCGAAAACGAGGCCAACGTGACTCCCGCCAAGCTCCTAGCGTCGGCCGCACTCGCCGCTGCTGCCCTCGTCGCGGCCCCTGTCTCCGCCGATCCCGCCACGGTCGCCGCGACCGAGCAGACGCTGCTGGCGAAAAGCAACGGGGCCCGGGCCGACGCCGGGCTGACACCGCTCCAGTGGTCGTCCGCGCTGGCCGACTCGGCGCGCGCGCACTCTGAGCACATGTTCGAGAGCGGCGGGATCGTCCACTCCGGCGACCTGATGGGGATCGCGATGGCCGCCGTTCCCGAGACGCGCTTGGCCGGGGAGAACGTCGGCTACAGCTCAGTCCCGTCGAACCTGTTCGACGCCTTTATGGCCTCCCCGAAGCACCAGGCGAACATCCTCGGAGACTTCAACCTGGCGGGCAATGGGATCTACGAAGACTCCGTGGGCGGTTACTGGGTCACGGTGATCTTCGTCAAGAGGTCGTCGGCTGATCCGGTCGTCGCACCGCCCCCTGCTCCTGTCCGGAGCTCCCGGGTGGCGTCCGCCGCCACCAGGTCGCCCCGCGAGGTTGCACCGAAACCGATGGCCGCGCCGCCGGTTCCCCAACCGCCCGTTGGCACGACCGTCGCGCCGGCAGGTCCCGAAATCGCGCCTTCGGCCGAGCCGCTGGCCGTCATGGCCATTGCGAATGCCCCCGCGGGAGTCCGCTCCTCCCCGCCTGACAAACCGGCGGCTCCTGTGACGCTGCCGGCGGGCCTCGTCCTTCTCGCGGCGGCCGGGCTGACGTTCATCTCGCGAGACCGGTTGCGGGGAGCCGCGTAGACGTCACGTCTATCGGCTACAGGCGCCCGGCTGCCCCTACGGCAAGTACGACTCCGATCGCGGTGACCACGGCGGCGGACACGACCGGCAGGTAGCGCACGACCCGCGACCTCTCAAGCCGGGGCGAGATCGCCTTTCGAGACAGGACCAGAGCCAGCGACACCGCCACCAGAACGGCGGCCAAGCCCACTGAGAAAGCAAGGAGAATCAGAAGGCCGGCGAACGCCCGGTCCACGGTGAGCGAGACGAAGAGCAGTCCGAAGGCCTCGGGGCACGGGACCAGTCCCCCGGCCAGCCCAACGGCCACCAGACCCCGTCCCGATACCGCCTTGAGCTCGGCCCCCTGGTGTCCCACCGGGTGGCCCATCTCGTGCTCTTCGTGCTCCGCCGCGGCGTCCCCGAGGCTTTCCGTCGCACGCGGCTGCTCGTGGGAATGGGCGTGGCCGGTCCCGCCTCGCATGAGATGCACCGTCCGACGCACGAGCATCCACAGCCCCAGCAGGATCACCGTCGCAGCCGCGATCGCCGACAGCACCGGCTCGACCCGCTCCGGCACCAGCGTCTCGCCGGCCACGACCGCAACGGCCCCCAGAGCGATGACCGACGCCGTGTGCGTGAAAGTCAGTGCCCCACCCACGGCGAATGCGTGGCGGACCTTGGCGTCCGAACCTGCGAGGTACGCGGCAACCAGGGTCTTTCCGTGCCCGGGGGTCAGCCCGTGCAGGGCCCCCAGCAGCGCGGCAACCCCGAGGGCCGCGACGATGGCGCCCGCACCGCGGCCTTCGTCCAGGAATCGGAACAACGAGGACAGGTGCCGGGTCCCGCCGGACGGCTTGGGCGTAGGCCCGGAGGACGCGGGCGCCGGCTGAGGGCGGCGTGTCAGGTCCACCGTGGCGTCGGCCTGTCCTTCGCCGATGAACGCGCGGTGCGCCCCCTCGGGCACCCGGACGAGCACCGCGAGCTTGTAGGCGTCCGACAGTTCCCGGAGGATCTCGTTGTGGACGGAAAGTGACGCCGAAACGGGGGCCGGACAGCTGTGGTCAACGAAAAACCGGAACCCGCTCCCGGACGTGTACTTCCCGCCGGTGACCGTGGCCGTGCAGGGGCCCTCGGGAACCGACAGGACGTAGGCCCGCGCCAGGTAAGCCTGCACCTCCGGCTGGGTCGCCAGCCGGGTGGCGTCGGCGGCGGACGGACTTCGCATCGGCGCCTCGGCGACCGTGAACAGAAGGACGGTGTCGTCCGGAGCCAGGGTGAGCGACGTCCGGACGGAGGTCCCCGCAACCGAGATGTCCGCGAGGGGGGGAGTCCCAAGTGGGTGGGCCTGCGCCGGTCCGGGCCCCCAGAACGCGACCGCCGACAGGAGTCCCAGAGCGGCTGCTCGTCTTCGTCCCATGACGTCCCGACAGTACCGGCGCCATGGACCGCCGCGGATACGATGGGCCGTGCTCGTAGACATCTCGGTCCCGCTTCACCCGGGACTCCCCCACTGGCCGCGGCAGGCGGCCTTTGGTCGCGACGTCACGTCCAGCGTGAACCGGGGCGACCGATCCACCGTCTCCACCCTCACCGTCGGTGCCCACGGCGGGACCCACTTCGACGCGCCGGTCCACTTCGTCAAGGGCGGCGCCACGGCCGAGGCGCTGGACCTGGAGGCGTGCGTCGGGCCGGCTTACGTCGCCGACATGTCGCACGTCGAGGGGCACATCCGCGGCGAGGACCTCGAAGCAGCCGGAATCCCCGAGGGCACAGTCCGGCTGCTTTCAAGGACCCGCAACTCCGGTTGGTCCGGCGACTCGGCCTTCCGGGAGGACTTCTGCGCCTACGATGCGTCGGGGGCCGAGTGGGTTGTGAGCCGGGGCATCCGCCTTCTCGGAATCGACTACCTGTCCATCGAGCCGTTCGGGTCGGGGGACAAAGGCAACCCCACTCACAGGACACTGCTGGAGGCCGGGATCGTCGTCCTCGAGGGACTCGACCTGGCTCACGCCGAGCAGGGAGAGTGGGAACTGATCGCGCTTCCCCTGCGGGTCGTGGACGGTGACGGAGCCCCAGGACGCGCGATCCTGAGAAGGTGACCGGATGTTGAAGCCGCTGCGATTCGTGGTCGTGGGCCTTTTCGCCGGGTGGCTGGCCGACGAGCTCATTCTCGGTGACGCCTACGGGCTGTTCGGCAACCTGGTCCTGGGGGTCGTCGGAGGACTCGTGGGCGGGCTGCTCGTGGACCGTCTGGTGCCCGGCGAGGGCCGCAAGGGGTGCCTCACCAGCGTGGTGGCCGCGATCGTCGGCGCGACCCTTTTCCTGCTGGCCGTGCGGTTCATCCGGGGCGGCATCTAGACGAAGCATCTCCTGCAGCAGGACCACTTTCGGCTGCGGGAAGGATTCTCCGTCCACAGGGTCGAATCACTGAATCGACCTTCAGTTCTCCGGCCGCTGGGGCAAACGACGTCCGGAACTGTCTGGTCGGTCACGTCCACAAACGGAAGGAAACCAAAATGAAGTCGTCGCAGACGGTGCGCCACCGGGGGTCTTGCCGCCTGGTGCGTGGCATCGGCGTAATCCTCACCGGGCTCCTTGTGAGCCTCAACCTGCCGAACCTGGCCTCCGCGGCCACACCGGCGACCATCGTGCACCCGGGGGAGCTCGGGGGATGGACCGTCGCCGCGGGTACAAACCCCACGACCGTGGGCGAGTTCGTCGCCGGACCGGACGGCCCCCCTGCGGGAGCCGGATCCTTCCGGCAGGCGCTGATCGACGGCGCCGACCAGCAGAAGATCTCGATGAACCTCACTTCGCCGACGGGCCTGGGCTCGATCGGTGAGCTCGGCTACTCCACCTACGTCACCCGCAACCAGGGGGGCCAGGCCACGGCCATGCAGCTCGTGGTGGACCTCGACGGCAATGGCACAGCCGACGACACCCTCTTCTTCGAGCCCATCTACCAGACCGGTTCCTATCCCGGCGATGCGGTTCCCAACCAGTGTCAGGGCATCACCAACTGCGCAGCCATAGCGACCTGGCAGACATGGGACGCCGACGCGGGCGGATGGTGGTCGCGCAACGGCGGCGTGTTCGGCCCGCCCGTCATGACCCTGGCCAGCTACGCCGCCGCCAACCCGGCCGTGCGCGTCCTGTCCGTGGCCATGGCCGCCGGCGGAGGCGCGGGAGCCTGGGACCGCTTTGACGGCAACGTGGACAAGGTCGTCGTCGGGACCACCCGCTACGACTTCGAGGCCGTGGGTGCGAGCCTCATCAAGGTTCACCCTGAAGCCCTCAACGGCTGGGAGATCTCGAACTACAACGGGTCCACCTACAGCCCCGGCGCCACGGCCAACGGAACCAACAGCACGTTCGTGGGCGGACCCGGCACCCCGCCGGAAGGCCTCGGCAGCGTCCGTCAGGTGGCCAAGGTCGGAGAGAAGGCGCTGCTGCAGACCGACGACTACAACGGGACCGCCATTCGCAGCCTGCAGCTGTCCTACGCCACCCACACCGCTACCAACGCGGCGGAGTCCATCCGCACGGCCGTCAACCTCTCGGTGGACAACAACGCCGACGGCACGTCCGACGAGACGCTCGTGTTTGAGCCCTACCAGCAGGGCCAGGCTCTCACCGGCGACTGGCAGAACTGGGACACCAGCGAGGGCAAGTGGTGGTCGACCAGGATCACCTCGGGCCCCGGCAGCCAGGGCGAGCCGCAGACGCTGGCGGCCTTCGCGGCCCTCAACCCAAGCGCCAAGCTCGCCGCCGCAGGGACCGCGCTGCGCTTCGTGTCCGGATCGTCGGGCAGCTGGCCCAACTACGACGGCAACATCGACGCCGTCCGCATCAAGAACACGACCTTCGACATGGAGTCCTTCCTCAACCCGGTCGACTGTGACACCACGGTGGACGACATCTCGGCCGTGCAGGCCGCGGTGGACGCTGCGCCCGACGGCTACACGATCAAGCTGAAGGGGACCTGCAACTTCGGCGCGGCGGCCCCCCACGGAGGGGACACCACCTCCATCGAGTCCGCCGCGGTCGCCATCAGGCCCGGCAGCCCCGTCAACGGGCTGACGATCGAATCCGATGGCGCCCCGCAGTCGGCGACCATCACCGGATCCGGAACGCAGACGGCCTTCTTCGTGGCCCCCGGAAGCCGCGGGGTCACCATCAGGGGCCTTCGCTTCGCGAACCTCGCAAGGCCCATCGTGACGGTCAACTCCACCGACACGACGATCGGCGCGGCCGGCGGGCTTCCGAGCCCGGCCGCCAACCGCATCATCGGCGAGGCGACCATGAACAGCGCCATCCTGGCGGTCGCGAGTGACCGCGGGTTCGGCGGCTCACTGGGCACCCTGACCTTGAGCCACGGCCCGGCCGCGGCCCAGAAGACGGCGACCTTCGCCACTCCTTCGGGCCAGAAGCTGTCCGGCCTGAACGTGGCCGGCAACTACATCACCTACAGCCCGCCCGGAGCACCGGACGGAGCGGCACGTGACATCGTCGCCGTCGACGTACGGCAGCGCGGAACGGGTACCGGTGAAGGCATCGCCATCGCCTCCAATGCGGTTGGCTTCCTCACCTCCGAGTTCCCCTCGTTCAACATGAACGCAATCCGGGTCCACGCCCACAGCGGTGACACCGGATACCACTTGCGCAACGTCAGCGTCACGGGCAACAACCTCGGACGGCTCGAGGAGCTGGGGGGCGCCGCGGACGTCAACGCGGGAGGCCGTGCGGCCATCGTGCTGTCGCGGGTCGATGGCTTCAGCGTCATCGGCAACGGCCTGCGCTCGAGGTTGAGCCCGACCGGCGGCCCGATGCCGGGAGGCGGAATCGTCGTGGGCGACTCGTCCAACGGGCGAATCGCCGACAACGGCATCATCGTGCTCGCCGACCCCACCACGCTCGACGCGGACCTCGGCGCCATCGGCGTGATCGAGGACCTCAATGTGCTGTTCGGCTCCACAGCGGGCGGCCCGTCGTCGAGCGACATCGCGATCGACGGCAACATCGTCGGCATCGTCGGTGACAGCGACGCTCCCCTGGGGGCCCAGCGAGGCATCGTCGTCAACGGCGCCCGGCACGTGTCGGCTACCCGCAACAACATCAAGTTCGCGTCCGGGCCGGCCGTCAACCTCGGGGTCGCCGCCAAGGGCCCCGGATCGCTGTCCAGCCCGGGCATCGTGACCCTGCAGAACGCCGCCGTCGGCGCGGTCGTTTGCGGCAACACCTTCGAGGGCGTGGCCGACGACAGCACGAATGTCCAGGCCGACTTGGCCAGTGCCAGCGCATTCCCGGGCACCACTGCGGGCAACCTCGCCTGCACCCCGACGGTGTCGGTGCCCGCTGGGACCGTCGGCTCTGGTGGCCTCACCGTGACGGGCAGCGCCTGGTCCGCCAGGCCGGTGTCGGTGGCGGTGAGCGACGCGACGCAACCGCCGGTTACAGGGACGGCGACTTCAGCCGCCAATGGTGGCTACTCCGTGACCTTCTCGGCCTCCCAGCTCGCCCCTCTGGCGGACGGGCAGCTGCGCGTCATCGCGACGGCCAAGGACGACGTCATCTCCAACCTGTCCCGCCAGTCGGCCGCGCGCACGATCACCAAGGACTTCACCGCTCCCGTCGGACTGGACATCCTGCAGCCCGCCGAGGGTGCCCTGGTCCCAGCGGCAGTGACGGTCGCCGGGACGTCCGAGCCGGGTGCCGCCATCCAGCTGCACGAGGGGACGACCCTGCTGGGGACGACGACGTCCAACGCGGCCGGCCAGTGGACAAAGTCTCTGGTGCTCTCGGACGGACCCCACGCGGTCACCGCCACCGCCACGGACGGCTCCGGCAACTCAACGACCTCGCCGGTGCGCAGCTTCACGGTCGACGCTGTGGCTCCCGACGTGCCGGTCATCACCGCTCCGGCCGGTGGCTCCAGCTTCACCGCCAGCTCCGTCACAGTGACGGGCACCGCCGAGCCGGGCATGTCGGTGAAGGTCCTCGACGTCGCCGACGACAAGGGCACGGCCGTGGCCGATGGCTCCGGAGCATGGGTTGTGGTGGCCGACTACCTGGACGGATCGCACTCGGTTAAGGCCGTGGCGACGGACGCCGCCGGCAACACGGCAGAGTCCGGGACACGCAGCTTCACTGTGGATGCCACCCCACCGCAGGTGCCCGTAATCGTCACCCCCGTTCAGGACGCGATGCTGCGGGTGGCCAACGTCAGCCTCGCCGGATCGGCGGAGCCGGGGTCGCTGGTCACGATCAGCGAGGGATCTTCCACCGTGGCAACGGCGACGGCGGCGAGCAATGGATCGTGGTCTGCAGCGTCGCTGCTCGCCGACGGCGCCCACTCTGTCACCGCGACCGCCACGGACGCTGCGGGGCACGTCTCGACGGTGTCGCCCGGTCGAAGCTTCACGGTGGACACTCTGGCCCCGGCCGTCGCCGTGACCACGGTGACCAGCCCGATCAACCAGACCAACCAGACCGCGGTCATCGCCTCCGGCACGGCAGAGCCCGGCTCGACGGTCAGCGTCCAGGTCACCGACGGCACCCGTACCAGCACGCCGAAGGCAGCCACGGTGGACGCCGCCGGACTGTGGAGCGCAACCGACATCAACGCTGCTTCCCTGCGCAACGGGGCCGTCACGTTCACCGCCACGGCGACAGACGCGGCCGGCAACGTCGGATCCGCCACAAGGGCGGCGACAAAGCAGGCCAGCGCGGACAAGCCGATGCTCGTCATCATCGACAACGGCTTCGGCTACGCCGGACCGGCCCAACTGCAGGACGGCAAGCTCACGGTCGAGGTGACTCACCCGGGACCGACGGCGATCGCAGACATGGACCTCACCGTCAGTGACGGCACGACGACGGTCACCCGATACGAGCAGGTCGGCCGGGGACAGACGAAGTCCGTGAAGCTGGACGTCTCGACCCTGCAGGACGGCGCGATCATCGCCGGGGCCACGGCGGACGCAGAGAGCGCAACGGCCGGCGTCACTCTGGACCGCGGCACGCCGAACGTCGGGATCGACGCGGTGGCGCCGGTCTACCTTTCCACGCCGGTCCTGTCGACCCTCGAGTTCAGCGGAACCGCCAGCGACGCCACTTCACCGGTGTTCTCGGTGGTGGCCAGGCTCGTCAACTCCAAGGGAGCCGAGACGCTGGTGCACGCCAAGTCCAGCGGCACCGCAAAGGACCTCACCTGGGAGGCCGACTTCAGCCACGTGTTCCTGCCGCACGGCGACTACACGCTCAAGGTGGTCGCGTACGACGAAGCCGGCAACGTCAGCCCAGTAACCACGAGCCCGGTGTTCGTGATCTAGATCCCGCTTCACCGAAACAGGGCGGGCCTGACGGCCCGCCCTGTTTCATTTCCGCCCCGATCCATTGGTCAGCCGGACGGCGGGAATCTCGGCGTCAGCGATCGCCGGTCTGGATGCGGACGAGATCCCCGACCCCCAGCAGGGACATGATCCTGCCCGTGTCGAGGTCCCGGCCACCGCCCGAGTAGACGATCTGTCCGCGCTGCATGAGCAGGACGTTGCCGGCCAGGTCCAGGGCGAACGACACGTTCTGCTCCACCATCAGCACGGTCGTCCCGGCCTCGTTGGCCGCGCGCAGCGTCTCCATCAACCCCTCGACCACCACCGGAGCCAGTCCCTGGGACGGCTCGTCCACCAGCACCACCTTCGGGAAAGACATCAGTGCCCTGCCCACCGCCAGCATCTCCTGCTCCCCGCCCGACAGCGTGCCGGCCGCCTGCGGGCGCCGCTCGTGCAGGCGAGGGAAGAGTCCGTACACGTGGTCGAACGCCTCCTGCAGTTTCTTTGTGTCGCGGACCGTGTACGCCCCCAGGCGCAGGTTCTGCTCAACCGAAAGCGCCGGGAAGACCGCGCGTCCCTGCGGCACGTGCGCCAGTCCACGTCCGACGCGCTGCTCGGGGGTGAGGGCGTGGATCGGCTCCCCCGACAGCAGGATCTCGCCCGACCACGGCTTCAGCAGTCCGGAGATCGTCTTGAGGGTCACCGACTTGCCCGCTCCGTTCAGGCCCAGCAGAGCCGTCACGCCCTGCGCGGGGACCTCGAACGACACGCCGTGCAGGACCTGATGGGGGCCGAAGCCCGTGACCACGTCCCGCAGCTCGAGGATGGAGCCTGAGTCAGGCATTGGTCGTCTTCTTCTTCTTCCTCGTAGCCGTCTTCGCACGCGCACGGGCCGTGGGAGCCGCCACCGTCTTCGCACGCGCACGGGCCTTGGGAGCCGCCACCGTCTTCGCCTTGGCGAGCGGCTTCTTTGACTGGGCCCCCGAACGCTTCGCGGGCGTGCTCGCCTTGCTCGCGGGCTTGGCCGTCTTCTTGCCATTCGCCCGGCTCGATGAGACCTGCCGCGCATCGGGTTCTGCGGCAATCCTTGCCCTGGGCACCGGCTTGCGTCCATTGGACGCCGCGGAAGCAGGCTTCGCCGCCGCGGCGCGCTTCTTTGGGGCCGGCGCCTTGGCAGGCGCGGCCGTCCTTGCCGCGGTGCGGCGCTTTCTTGGACTTGCGGGAGCGGGAGACGCGATGTCGTCGGCGGCAGCCGCCGCCTGAGCCTGCGCGCGGCGCCCGGCGGTCGTCCCGAGGTACGCCTCCACCACGGCCGCGTCCGTGACTATCTCCGAAGGCGCGCCGCTGGCGAGGATGCTACCCGCAGACAGCACGTGGACGGTGTCGCAGACGGCCAGGACCAGCGGGATGTGGTGCTCGATGAGCAGCACAGTGTGGCCGAGGCGGTCCCGGATCTCGATGAGCCGCTGCGCGAGCGACTCGGCAGCGCTGGGAGCCATTCCACCGGACGGCTCGTCCAGCAAAAGCAGTTCGGGGGATGTCACCAGTGCCGCTGCGAGCTCTACCAGCCTCTGCTGGCCGTGGCTCAGCGTCCGGAGAGGGGCTTCGGCGAACCTCTCGAATCGCAGAGCCGCCAGCGCCTCGCGCGCCGCCTCCTCCAGATCGGCTTCCCTCCGCGCGACCGGCGGCGGCCTGAGCAGCGCCACGGGGGCCGGGTATGTCGCAAGCCGGTGCTGCGCCAGGAGCAGGTTGTCCATGACGGTCAGGTCCTTTGCAAGGCCGAGCATCTGGAACGTACGGCCGATCCCCAGCGACGCCCTCTCGTGGGCCGGAAGGTTCGTCACGTCCCGGCCGAGCAGCCGGATGGAGCCCGACGTGGGCCGGACAAGCCCCGAGATGGCGTTAAAGCACGTGGTCTTGCCCGCGCCGTTCGGACCGATGAGGCCGACGATCTTCCCTCGTTGGACGTCGAACGTCGCCTCATCCACCGCCTGCAGCCCCCCAAACCGGACGGAGAGGTCGCGCACCTCGAGGACGGCGGACGATCCCGCCGAGGCCCCGCCGTGCGCGCGATCGGACTTCGGCGCCGGCAAGGCCGCCATCACGACGTCATCGGTCTGCGGCGCCTGGGCCTCCGCCTTTGACCTCTTGCGCTCGCGACCCTCGGACATGACCTGCGCAAAGCCTCCCGGATGGCGCACCAGCGTCACGAGGAGCAGCAGCGCCCCGACCAGAAACTGGAGGTCGGTGAAGACTGCGAACCGGTCCAGCAGCCGCGGGAACACTGTGAAAGCCACGGCAGCCGAGAAGACGCCCACCCGGGAGCCGAGGCCCCCAACGACGAGCATGATCACGAACAGGAGTGACAGGTCGAAGCGGAAGTTGTCCGGCTGCACCAGCGTCGTGATCGGGGCGTACATGGCGCCGGCGACCCCGGTGAAAACACCCGCCAGCACGAATGCGCCCGTCTTGTAGGCCGTGACGTTGACGCCGAGGCTGGCGGCCATGTCCTCGTCTGCCCGGATCGCGTTGAAGGCGCGTCCGAGCTTTGAGCGCGTGAGGTTTCGGTCCAGGTGCCACACCACCAGCACCAGCGCGACCAACAGCGCGATGTAGTGCATGTTGTCCGTGAAGATGAAGTTGCCCGCCACGGGGCGGGGCGCGGGCGCGCCCGCGGATCCCCCGGTCAGAAATTGCGTCTTAAACAACCCGTCGTACATCGCGATGCTGAACGCAAGGGTCGACACGGCGAGATACAGCCCGCGGATGCGCAGCGAGACCACCCCGAGCAACAGCGCGGTCAGTGACGTGATGACCACGGCAGTGGCCACCCCCGCGAGGAACGACCATCTCCACCGCTCAGTGACGAGAGCGCTGGAGTAGGCGCCGACGCCGAGGAAGGCGGCGTGGCCGAGCGACACCTGCCCGGCGTAGCCCATCGCGATGTTGAGCCCGATGGCCGCGACTCCGAAAGCCAGGCCGACCGCGATCGGAGTGGCGATCACGCCGATAAACGACTCGGGGAGCACGAGCCTGGCGATCAGCGGCACCAGCACGAGCCCGGCCCCCCAGGCGATGCTCCGTGGCCAGGACCTCGTCGCCGGGGGACGGCCTGCGCGCGGGGTCGTTGTCCCTTCCTCCCCGACCCGGTCCAGCACCTTCACGCGGCCCTCCCGAGCAGTCCCCGTGGCCGCGCGAGCAGGATGGTGAGGATCAGAGCGAGCATCCCGTAGCTGCCAATGCCGGGGACGGTCGGAAACCGCCGCCGAAGCAGCGTCTCGATGACTCCGACGGCGATTCCTCCAACAAACGCGCCCGGCAGCGCGGTCAGGCCGCCGAGCAGCGCGGCCGTCAGACCCGGGACGAACAGCACGCCGGTCAGGGTCAGCGGAGCGAACACGCCCTGCAGGGGGCCGATGAGAAGTCCCGCGAGGCCGCCGACGGCTCCCGCCAGTCCCCACGTGAACATCGATACGCGTGCGTAAGGAACGCCCATCAACCTCGCGGTGCCGGCGTCCTCGGCCACGGCGAGGATGCCGAGTCCGAATCTGGTCTTCGTGAACAGCACGGCCAGTCCCGCGGCTATGACCCCGAGGGCGGCGAGAGCGAGGAGGCGGGGAGGGTCGATCGAAAGCCCCAGCGCGGAGATCCCGTCGCCTTTAAAGGGCGAATCCACCGTGCGCGGGGAGATCCTCCAGATCTTCAGCTCCACCGCAAAGAGCAGCAGGAGCAGCCCCGCCGTCGCCACGGACAGCGACACCCGGGACGCGTCCCCCATGGGCCTTATGACGAGGCGCTCGAAACCCACTCCGACGGCCGTCGTCGCGGCCACGGCCACGATGGCCGCCAGAAGCCAGTTCACGTTCTTCTGCAACAGCGTCCAGGAGATGTACAGGCCGAACGTTCCTAGCTCGGCCTGGGCGAAGTTCAGGACCCTCGTGCTCTTGTACACGAGGACTATGCCCACCGCCACCAGCCCGTAGACGGCCCCGAGGGCAACGCCGATGACTATGAGGTCCACGCCTTGACGCCCCCTGCCCAGCCGCCTAACCTGATGGAACTGAAAGGTGATTCAGTTTTCAGATGCTAGGTAGGTTACCCGAAGGACGTCAAGGGGGCGCGTCGATGATCCTCAGATCCCGGGCAGTCGCCGTAGTGGCGGTAGTGGCGCTGGCAGGGTCGGCCTGTTCCGCCTCCAGACCGATCTCCAGGGTTACCTCGAAGCGGGGTCCGAAAGCCACGCCGGCCGTCGTCATCGAGACGGCCGCACCGACCGAGGTAGGCGCCATCATCGGTCCGGGGGCCGAGAGACCCACAGGAGCGGCGGAAGGTGCCGCTGCGACCGCCGCGCGAAAGGCGTCCGCGGCGCGGGTGGTCGCGAAGCCCGGAGAGAAGCCCACGGTGACGATTGACCCCGCCACGGGCATCCCGGTGGCCAACCTGTTCAACGCGCAGGAGGACACAGTCGGGATCTCGTCCTCCGAGATCAAGCTCTGCATGCACGCGGCTTTTGCCCTGGGCGATCTTTTCAACAACAAGAAGGAGGACGAGGACGTCTACTGGCGGATGATCAATGCCGAGCAGAACGGCGTCTTCGGCCGGAGGGTGAAGGTCCAGTTCGAGGACGACGCATACTCCCCCGACGTCGCAATCCGTGCCGCCGACTCCTGCAAGGCGAACGGGAACGCGCTGATGATGTCCGGCGTCGGGTTTGACCAGATCCCCCGGGTGCGCGAGTGGGCCGAGACGAACCGGCAGCTGTACTTCCACTCGATGGCGACCGAGGACGGGGCCCAGAACAAGAACTTCTCGTTCGCGATGGCCCCCACCCTGCAGACTGTGGGCCGCCAGATAGCCCAGTTCATCGCCACGAGGCATCCGGGCAAGAAAGTCGCCGTCATCTCGCGGAACAGCCCCAACTGGGACGGCTCGCTCGTCGGCTTCAACGCCGAGATGGCCCGACGAGGCATCAAGGTCGAAGCCACGCACAAGACCAACAACGGGGACGACTACAACGTGGTCATCGACGACCTCAAGGTCAAGTGTCCCGCCTCGCAGTGCGTGCTGTTCTCAAATGAGAACGTCATCAACTTCGCGAAGATGTACCAGCAGGCGGAGAACGCGCCTCACAACTACAGGCCGCGGTGGTTCAACTACGGCTTCCAGCTCACCAACGACACGATCGGGGAGAGCACCGCCTCGGCTCCCGCCGTGCAGACGTGGTGGCCCACCCCCGCCTTCGATCTGAACAACACGACGGGCCAGCCCTGGTTCGGCGAGATCCAGGCGATGAAGGCCGCATACGACAAGCACTGCAAGAGCCCGTGCGACAAGAGCTCCTCGGAGCTCAACGACGTCGATTGGATGTTCTGGCTGGGGTGGAAGTCCCTGCACAAGCTGCTGACGGACTGCGGCAAGGACTGCACCCGCAACAAGATCGCAGGAATCCTCCTGAACGGCTACAGGCCGCGTGTCGACCCGCTCTGCGAGGCGGACTTCTCTCGCGGCACCAGGCACTTTGGCGGCCACAAGACGAACATCTACGAGGCCGTCCGCGGCGGTAGGACCCCCACGGGCCAGCCGGGCGCGCTTTGGAAGCAGATCGAGACGTGCCAGGAAGGTTTCTGATGCCCGCCTCACCAGTCTCGCGGGTCACCGCCCCCGCCGACGCCCTGACCAAGGGCGAGCGCACCAAACTCAGGCTGCTCGAGGCGGCCGAGGAGATCTTCGGCCGGGACGGCTACCACGCGGCGTCCATTGCCGACCTGACGCGCGAAGCGGAAGTGGCCATGGGGACGTTCTACGTCTACTTCACTTCAAAGCAGGAGTGCCTCATAGAACTGGTAAACGCGCGGGGCCACGAACTCCGGACGGAGCTGCGGGAGGCCACCCAGGGACTCGCGTCGCGCGCCGAGATCGAACGAGCCGGTTTTGCGACGTTCCTGGCGTGGGTCCGGCGCCATCCGGACATCTACCGCGTGGTGCGCAACGCGGAGTTCGTGGACCGCGAGGTGTTCCGGCAGTGGTACCGGAAGCTCGGCCAGTCCTACGTCCGGGGCCTCAGGCAGTCGATGGACGCCGGTAACATCGACCACGCCGACCCAGAGGCCCTGGCCTACTGCCTGATGGCGGTGGCGGACTTCACGGGAATGCGCTGGGTGCTGTGGGAGGACGGCGCACAGG
Organism: Actinomycetota bacterium; assembly: GCA_035536535.1. Classification (NCBI taxonomy): domain Bacteria; kingdom Bacillati; phylum Actinomycetota; species Actinomycetota bacterium. Next base: position 16,060 of record DATLNZ010000131.1, read on the forward strand.
TGCCGAAGCGGGTCTTCGACACCGTCATGCAGTTCGTGCTGCGCGGGCTCGGCGCCGAGCCCGCCGACGGCGACTGTGCGAAGGGCAACGGCCGCTCCAACGGTGCGCGGCTGCAGCAGCGGGAGCGGGCGAGTGGCAACGGCGCGCAACGGCGACGTTGAGCTGAGCTACGAGGTGGCGGGGGCCGGGCCCCCGCTCCTGCTCATCGCCGGGTGGGGGCAGGGCAGCTGGGCCTGGTACCGGCAGGTGCCCGACCTCAGCCGCGACTACACCGTGATCACGTTCGACCACCGGGGCGTAGGCGGCTCCTCCAAGGTGACAACGACCTACACAGCAGACGACATGGCAATGGACGTCGACTCGGTGATGGAAGCCGCGGGGGCGGAATCGGCTCACGTGGTGGGCATCTCGCTCGGAGGGATCGTCGCGATGGCCCTGGCTTCGGACCGGCCGGAGCGCGTCCTGTCTCTCGTGGTGATGGCTTCGCCCTTTCCCGGTCCGGGATCGGTCCCTTATCCGGAGGAGACCCTGGCCGCCGTCCTCGACCCGATGCCGGACCTGACGCCCGAGCAGCGGCTGCGGAAGGTCCTGCCCTACTCGCTCAGCCCGGGATGGTCCGAAGCCCACCCGGACGAGTTCGACGACCTGCTCGCGCGGCGGCTGTCCAACCTCCCGGACCCGGCGTCGCTTGTCGCCCAGTCCACGGTCGCCGGTCGCACGGACCTGACGGATCGGTTGCGGTCGATAACCGCACCCACGTTGGTCTGTCACGGGACCCAGGACCAGTTCGTCCCGTGTGAAAACGCCAAGCTCATCGCCGACGCCATCCCCGGAGCGCGGGTCGCGCTGTGCCCGGGGGCCGGGCACGTGATGGGTGTCGAACAGCCGGAATGGGTGAACGCCCGGATACCGGAGCACTGCAGGTGAGCGCTGCGGTCCCGGTGGGGATCCGCGGAATCGAGCGGTACGAGCCGGCCGGGGTCCAGACGGCGGCCCAGATCGCCGACGCAGCGGGGCTGGACGAGCAGCTCCTGATCGAGAAGTTCGGCCTCACCTCCAAGCACGTCGCTGCCCCGGACGAGCACGTGTCCGACATGTGCGTGGGCGCAGGGCGCCGCCTGCTCGAGCTGCAGGAGCTGGACGCAGCCTCACTGGACGCCGTCGTGTACTTCGGCTCGTACTGGAAGGACTACGAGGTCTGGAGCGCCTCGCCGCACATCCAGCACCGGCTGGGCGCCGTTAACGCATTCGCGCTGGAGCTGATCAACGTGAGCGCCGGCGCCCCCGTGGCCCTGAAGGTGGTGCGGGACATGATGCGGTCCGACGACCGGCTGCGGCGGGTCCTTCTGGTGGGGGCCGCTCGCGAAGGGTCGCTCATCGACTACGGGAACTCCAGGTCGAGGTTCATGTTCAACTTCGGCGCCGGCGGTGTGGCCGTCCTGCTCGAGAGGGGATTGGATCGCAACGAGGTCCTTGAGTCGAGCATTCTCACCGACGGCCGCTTCTCGCTAGACGTCCGCGTCCCGGCGGGGGGCTCGGTGCACCCCGCATCCCACGAGACGGTGGACTCGAAAATGCACTTCCTGGACGTCGCCGACCCGCCCCACATGAAGGAGTTGCTGGACCCGATCACCGTCCCCAACTTCCTGCAGGTCGCGACCGACGCCATCGAGAGGTCCGGTCACTCAGTCTCCGATCTGGGCTTCCTGGCCACGATCCACGTCAAGCGCTCGCTGCACGAGACGTTGCTGGCCAAGCTCGGGCTCACGTCGGAGAGGTCGTGGTACCTGCACGACTGGGGACACATGAGCGCAATCGACCCGTTCATCGCCTTGTCACTCGCGCAAGATGACGGACATCTCAGCGACGGCGACCTCGTCTGCATCCTGGCGGCGGGGACCGGCTACACGTGGGCCGCCACCTGCCTGCGGTGGGGAAGCCGTGCATCCGGCTGAGTCGGTCCCCAATTTCCCGTACGAGTCCATAGGGTTCTGGGCCCGCCGGCGCGCCGACCTCACGCCCTGGAGGGTGGCCGTCGAGTGCTACGGCCGGCAGACCACGTACCAGCAGCTGAATGACCGGACGAACTCCAAGGCCGCCGCTCTGGTGGAACACGGAGTCGCCAAAGGGGACCGGGTCGCGGTTCTGGCGCGCAACAGCGTCGAGTACCTCGAGGTTTTCTTCGCCTGCGCGAAGCTCGGGGCCGTGATCGTCCCGGTGAACTGGCGGCTGGCACAGCCGGAGATCGACTACATCCTGCAAGACTCCGCAGCGAAGCTGGTCCTGACCGACGAGGACCTTCGGACGCTGGGGGACGGTCCGGGGGCCGAGCCGCAGGTCCTGGTCAGGGCCGAGGACCCGCTGATGATCATGTACACGTCCGGCACGACCGGACGCCCCAAGGGAGCCGTGCTCACCCACGGCAACTTCTTCTGGACCAACCTCAACATGCTCGTGTCGCTGGACGTCGTCTCCACCGACCGGTCCCTGATGGTCCTGCCCATGTTTCACATCGGCGGCTGGAACGTGAACACGCTGGTCCTGCTGTGGAAGGGGGCCACGGTCCTGCTAGAACCGGCATTCGACGCCGACGCCGCGCTGGAAGCGATCGAGCGGAAAGGCGTCACCTGGATGATGGGCGTCCCGGCCGTGTATCTGTTCCTGCGCGAGCACCCGCGTTTCGAGGACGCCGACCTGTCGGGCCTGCGCTTCGTCGTCTGCGGCGGCGCCCCGGCCCCCCTTTCGCTGATCGAAGCCTACGAGTCGCGGGGGGTCAGGTTCATCCAGGGCTACGGCTTGACGGAGGCCGCCCCGAACGCGCTGTGTCTGCCGGCCGAGATGTCCCGGGAGAAGCTGGGTTCCGCCGGGAGGCCGTACTTCTACACCGACGTCCGTCTCGCGGATGAGAGCAGCGAGATCCAGCTGCGGGGACCTTCGGTGATGTCCGGCTACCACGGGCTGCCGGAGGCGACCTCGCAGGTGCTGGCGGATGGGTGGCTGCGGACGGGCGACGTCGGACGAGTGGACGACGAGGGCTACGTCTACGTAGTGGACCGCCTGAAGGACATGATCATCACCGGCGGCGAGAACGTGTACCCCGCCGAGGTCGAGGACGTCCTACACGCGCATCCCGGCGTCGTCGAGGCGGCCGTGGTGGGAGTGCCCGACGAACGTTGGGGCGAATCGGTCAAGGCATTCGTCGCGGTCAGGCAAGGAACAGGGCCGCGGGAGGCCGAACTGATCTCCTGGTGCCGCGAGAGGCTCGCGGGGTTCAAGTGCCCGAAGCAGATCGAGTTCCTCGAGGCGCTCCCCCGGACGGCCTCCGGCAAGGTGGCCAAGATGCAGTTGCGTGGTGAGCGTGGTGAGCGTGAGGAGGCGAAGTCGAAGTGAGACGGTGGACGGCGCTTCTGGCGTCCGTGCTGGTCGCCGCGGCGGCGGCCCCGGCATCCGCTCACACGGCGGCCGGGCACATGCGTCCGGCGGCCGAGGCCGCCAACCACCTCCCGGCGGACTTCGCCTCCCTGACGGACTCGGAGTGGACCGATTGGCGAATCGGGGGCATCGGAGGCGGCGCGCCCCGGACATCCCACACCCCCGTCGTGTTCGTCCACGGCAACAACACCGACGCCGCCACGTGGTACCCGGTAATCAGCCAGCTCAAGGCCGAGTTCGGGTACAGCTCGGGCGACCTCTGGGCGCTTTCGTACAACGGCGTCGGCTGCACCAACGACGGCGGACTGCTCACCCGCAACAACGGTCCTTACGCACAGGACCGCGCGCGCAGCATCGGGTGCGTGGTCACCGGCAACGGCCAGAACGTCGCCGACCTCGCCGCCTTCGTCGCCGGGGTCCGGCGCTACACGGGCTCGGAGAAGGTGATGCTCGTCGGACACTCGCTGGGCGTGACGGTGGCCCGCAGGACGATGTTCGAGGTGCCGGAGGTCCGGGAAGCCGTGGCGGGTTTTGTCGGCATCGCCGGGTCGAATCACGGGACCAGCTTCTGTCCGCCCGGGTCGGAGACGACGGTCGAGTCCTGCAACGAGATCGCCGCCGGCACCGAGTGGCTCCGCGAGATGAACCAGCCGGACGAGGCCCCCGGACCGACGCGCTGGATGACCGTCTACGACGGGACCGGAGTCGGAGATCCCGCCTTCGCCGGACCCACCTACGCGCAGTCTCCGCGCCTGGAGGGAGCCGCCAACTGCGAGTACCCCGGCTTCTACCACAACGACCTTCGGGTGGATCCCCGGATCGTCCGCGACTATGCGGCGTTTCTGGCCGCGGTGGAGGCCGGCTCCGCCTTCACCTGCCCGGTCCCCTACGCGCCGGCGCCGTAAGGCTCAGATCATCGCGGTGATGCCGTTGGTCTCCAGGAAGTCGTCGGTCAGGTAGAAGACCTCGCGCGTCATCGCTCTGGTCTTGCGGCTGAAGATCGCGGCCAGCTGCCGGCGCCCGTCGGCGTAGTTCAGGAACACCTTGACCGTGGATGCGTCGACCCAGATCTCGTTCCACGAGGGCGGCGTGATGCCGCGCACGCGCTTGGTGGTAGCCGTCCCGGAGTTGCAGATGAGCAGTCCGTTGACGCCCCAGAAGTAGGGAACGTGCTTGTGTCCCGACAGCACGATGTCCACGTCGAGGCGGTCCAGCTCGGCCAGCAGGTCCCCGGCGTCGGTAATGATGTTGCGCTCGCGTCCGGTCCCCGGGATGGACACGAGGTGGTGATGAATGACGAAGACCTTCAGATCGTCCGGGTGCATGAACTGCTCCCGGATCCAGGGGTACCGTTCGCGCCCGATGTGGCCCTCGTCCAGGTCGGGGCCGGAGGAGTCGACGCCCACCACCGTCAGCCCCGTCGTCTGCAGTCGCTCGGCCCGCTCGCCCGAGAACTCAAACCGGCACCGGGAGAAGCGCTCCCCGAACAGCCGGTGGAAGTGGACGTACCCGACGTTGCGCGAGTCGTGGTTGCCGGGGATGACGATCTTCGGGTGCCCTATCCGCTCGAGCCACCCGGCTGCCTCCTCGAACTCCCATTCGTAGCCGGCCGTCGTGAGGTCCCCGGCCACGACGACGATGTCGGGGTCGATCTGCCCGATCCTTTCGATGATCGACTGCATCAGGGCTTCCTGGAAGGTGGGCGTCCCGCAGTGGATGTCGCTGATCTGGACGATGCGAATCGGCATGTCCGTGTTGGGCAAACGATCCTCCCTTTGCCGCGGGCGAGGCACGTAGGATAGCCGTCATGGCCAGACCGATCTCCCACAGCCTCATGCTGGCCCTGCGGGGCTGTCCGGAGTTCGCGTCGCTGTCGGATTCCGAGCTTCTGGACGTCGTCGGCATGTCGGCGAACCTGCGCTGGAAGGCCGGCCAGGTCGTCTTCGAGAAGGACTCGGCCGCCGACGGGCTGTACATCGTGCTGAACGGGCGCGTTCAGATCTTCGACGCCGACGACGCGGACAGGCCGGTGGTCGCGGAGGCCGGTCCCGGCGAGTCGTTCGGTGAGCTGTCCCTGCTGCTGCACACCACGCACACGCTGGGCGCCCGGGCGGTCGAGGACACCGAGTTGATGGTGGTCACCAAGTCGTGCTTCCAGGAGCTCATGGCGACGCACCCTGACCTCGCGAAGCACTTCCGGCGCAAGCTGTCCGAGCGCCTGCCGGGCCTCAAGTCCGGCTGACCCGGCCGCTACCGCGTCTCGACCACCGACGTCAGCTCGTCGCGCGGCACGACCCGGATCGTGCGGGTCGTCCGCAGCGTCTCCAGCATCCTGCGGTCGTGGGTCACGAGCAGAAGCGTCCCCTCAAAGTCCTCCAAGGCCTGCTCGATCTGCTCGATGGCAGGCAGGTCGAGGTGATTCGTGGGCTCGTCCATCACCAGGCAGTTCATACCTGAGACCGAAACCAGGCCCAGCACCGCCCGCGTGCGCTCCCCGGGGGACAGAGAGCCTCCGGGCCGCGTCACGTGGGAGGCCCCCAACCCGAGCTTTGCCAGCATGGACCGGGCCTCCTGCGGCACCAGATCAGACCGCCTGGAGAACTCGTCGAGCAGGCTCTCGTCGCCGGCGAAGGCCCCTCGGTGCTGGTCCATCTCCCCGACGACGACTCCGGGGCCCATCCACCGGGCACCCGCATCGAGCTCCGTGCGACCGAGCAGCGCATGGAGCAGCGTCGTCTTGCCGCTGCCGTTGGGGCCGATGATGGCCACGCGCTCCCCCCACGTGACCTCAAGGTCCAGGGGGCCGAGGGTGAACGATCCCCGGCGGACGACCGCCTGCTCCAGACGCGCCACGACGTTGCCGCTTCGCGTGACGGCTTCGAGCGAAAGCCGCAGCCTCCAGGCCTCGAACGGCTTGTCCACCGGGTCCAGCCGGTCGAGGCGCTTTTCCAGCGACTTGACCTTCGATGCCTGCTTCTCGCTGCTCTCGATCCGCGCCGTGCGGACGTGCTTGTCCGGCTCGCTTTTGTCAGCGCGGGCCTTGCGGGCCCCCTTCTCCGCCCACTGGCGGACGCGTCGCACCCGCTGCTCCAGCTCGGACCGTTGGGAGACGAACTGCTCGTAGTCCTCGTACTGGTGGCGCAGCGCCGTCGCACGGTGCTCCAGGTAGGCGGAGTAACCGCCGGAGTACTCCACCGCCCGGTGGGTCCCTTCCTCCAGCTCGAGGATCCGCGAGACCGTCCTCTCCAGAAAGGCGCGGTCGTGCGAGACCACCACGACCCCCGCGGGAACCTCGGACACGAACCTTTCGAGCAGGTCCAGCGCCTCGAAGTCCAGGTTGTTGGTGGGCTCGTCCAGAAGCAGGACGTCGAAACGCGACAGCAGGACCGCCGCCAGCTCGGCCCGCGCGGCCTGGCCCCCGGACAGCGCCCTCACCGGAAGCCGCAGCCTGTCCGCCGGCAATCCGAGTTCGCCCAGGACGGCCTCCGCTCGCGGCTCGAAGTCCCCGCCGCCGAGGGCGATGAACCGGTCCAGCGCCTCGGAGTAGTCCCCGGCCAGGGACTCATCGTTCTCCATCGCCAGGGCCAGCCGGTCCACCTCGGCCTCCGCGACGGCCACTCCCGTCTTCTGCGCGAGAAGCTCGAGCAGGGTCAGTCCTCGAGGCAGGTCGGGCTCCTGGGCCAGATACCCGACCGACAGCGTGGCCGGCGACCGCAGAGTCCGCCCCGAGTCCGGCTTCTCCACTCCGGCCAGGATCCGCAGCAGCGTCGACTTGCCTACGCCGTTCGGACCCACCACTCCGATTCTGTCTCCGGACGCTACCGTCAGGTCTACCTGGTCCAGGACGACCTGGGCTCCGTGGGACTTGGTGACGCCGGACGCATTCAGCGTGCCGGACGAAGTATGGGACTGGTAGCGCATGCTCGATCTCCGCGTGGGGGCCGCGGCTGGCGGCCGTGGATGAGGGAACTTGAGCGGGAGACCTAGACGAGCATGCCTGGTGAACCTCCGGGTCGTGGTCGCACGATTATGACGCAATGACGATCAAAGGGCGCCGGATATCGGTCATCGGATCGTCGGGGGCCGGCAAAACGACGGTCGGGCGACGGATCGCGCAGCTCCTGAACCTCCCTTTCATCGAGATGGACGAGATCCGCCACGGGCCGAACTGGAGCGAGATCCCGAATAACGCGTTCCGTCTCGCCATCGCCGACCGCGTCATCGGGGACGAGTGGGTTGTGGATGGCAACTACGCGAGCATCGTCCGGGAGGCCGTCTGGTCCCGGGCGGACACCGTCGTCTGGCTGGATCTGGACCGCCCGCTGGTCATGTGGCAGGTGATCAGCAGGTCGCTCAGCCGGGCGGCGTGGCGTGGCGAGCTCTGGAGCGGGAATCGGGAGCAGTTCCGCCGGTGGATCCGGCCGGATCACCCGATCCGGTGGGCCTGGTCTGCTCACGCTTCGAAGAGGACGCGAGATCAGGCGCAACTGACGGACCCACGGTGGGTCCATCTGGAAGTCGTGCGACTTCGGACGAGAGCCGACGTCAGGACCTTCCTCGCCGCGCTGGAAGGTCAGGCGGGAAACCGCAGCGTCTGATCCCGCTCGGGGCCCACCGAGACGATCCCGATCCGGACCCCCGTCTCCTGCTCCAGGAACTCCAGGTATGCCCGGGCCTCCTTCGGCAGCTCGTCGACGTTGGACGCTCTGGAGATGTCCTCGTCCCACCCGGGCATCCTCGTGTACACCGGCTGGCAGTTGTGAAACACGGTCTGGTGGTACGGGAACTCGCGGTAGGTGCGGTCCAGGTGCGTGTACTCGGTGCACACCGGCAGCTCGACGTAACCGCTGAGGATGTCCAGCTTCGTGATCACCAGTTCGGAGAAACCGTTGAGCCTGTCGGCGTATCGCAGCAGGACGGCGTCAAACCACCCGGGACGGCGTCCGCGTCCGGTCCTGGTTCCGTACTCGGCCGCCTTTTCGCGCATGATCTCGCCTTCCGGCTCTTCGAGCTCCGTCGGGAACGGACCCGCACCGACCCGGGTGACGTACGCCTTGGCGACACCGATGACGCGGGTGATGTCCCTCGGTGCGATCCCGGCTCCCACGCAGGCGCCGCCGGCCACGGGGTTCGAAGACGTGACAAAGGGATAGGTCCCGTGGTCGAGGTCGAGCATCGTCGCCTGGGCTCCCTCCAGCAGGACATGGCGTCCGCCGGCGATGGCCTCGTGGACGAGCAGGGTCGTGTCGGTGATGTACGGCTTAAGTCTCTCCGCGTAGCCCTTGTACTCCGCGACGATGTCGGCAGCCTTGATCGGAAGCGCGTTGTAGATCTTGGCCAGGATCGCGTTCTTCTCCTTGAGGACCACGTCCAGCTTCTCGGCGAAGATCTTCGGGTCGAGCAGGTCCTGGACCCGCAGCCCCACGCGGGCGTTTTTGTCCGCGTAGGCGAAGCCGATGCCGCGGCGTGTGGTCCCGAGCCGGTTGCGGCCGAGGTATCGCTCGTTCACCTTGTCCAGAGCCAGGTGGTACGGCATCACCAGGTGGGCGTTTGCCGACACGCGCAGACGGTCGCAGGACACACCCGCGCCCTCCAGCTCCCCGATCTCCTCGAGCAGCCGCTGGGGGTTCACGACCACGCCGTTGCCGATCACGGGCGTGATGTGCCGGTGCAGGACGCCCGACGGGATGATGCTCAGCTTGTAGACGGAGTCGCCGACCATGATCGTGTGGCCGGCGTTGTCGCCGCCCTGGTAGCGGACGACCATCTCCACGTCCGGCGCGAGCAGGTCGGTGACCTTGCCCTTGCCTTCGTCGCCCCATTGGGCCCCCACGACCACCGTCACGGGCACGCGTCATCACTCCTTCCGCGGGGGGGTGGCGTAGCGACGCCGAAAGGAGGTCCCTTTCGGAGATGTTACCGCCTCACGCGCGCAGTGGCGCAGGCAGGGGGTCTCAGGCAGGACGGGGCTCTTTCCGGCGGTAACGCCACCGTGACGGGCGCAGGACATTGTTGGGACCGCGGTCACCCGAGCGGGGGACTTCCGTACCGAGACCCCTGGCAAGTGGGCAGGACATTCCTTCCGCGCTCACCGGAGGAACCATTCATGGGCAACAGAAGGTCTCGCATCAGGCGTGGCGGACATGGTTCGCTGCGCGCTCTCTCGATCGTCTTCATCGTCCTGGCGCTGCTCGCCGTGGGATGCGGACGCGACCGCAGCCAGCGCGTAAGGCGGACCCCCCGCACCAGCCCGTCCGCGTCCGTGGAGGCCCTGGAGTCGCCGGCAGACTCGCCGGCAACGAGCGCCTCGCCGGCTGCCTCGGTGCGGCCGATGCCGAAGCCCAGAGCCACAGTCAAGCCGAAGGCGAAGCTGGCTGCCGGTCTGAAGTCCCCGGCCCCCGTTCCTTCGGGCGGCGGCTCCGGGCCTGGCACGGGGCCCGCTGGAACTCCGCCTCCCGCCGCTCCTACGCCGGCGCCCCCGGCGGCGCAGACCCGGTTCATGCACCGGGCGGTCCCGACGAATATCACCGACAACTACACGGTCATCGACCATGAGGCGTCCAACGGGAACCCGAACGCGATCGTGTACGCGACGCAGGTTTGGAACCCGGGCGGCGGCGCGGGCATCTACAACAACAAGTCGATCGGGGTCTGGTACACATCCGGGTTCTGGGCGATCTTCAACGAAGACGGCTCGGCCATGCCCAACGGCGCCGCATTCAGCGTGGACATCCGGATCCCGGGCGCCTCGACGTTCGTGCACCAGGCGGCAGCGGCGAACATCGACGGGGGCACGACGTTCCTGGATCACGAGAGCGTCAACGGCAACGCCAACGCCGTGCTGATCGTGACCCAGAACTGGAACCCGGGCGGGAGCACCAACGGCGTCTACAACAACTCTGCCATCGGCGTCTACATCCGTCCTGACGGCAAGTGGGCGATCCTCAACGAAGACCTCACCGTGATGCCCGAGGGGGCATCATTCAACGTCCAGGTCCACACCGCCGGGGACAAAGTGCTGGTTCACAAGTCGTCCAGTTCCAACGTCGTGGGCAACACGACGTGGTTCGAAAGTCCCGCCTCCGGTGACTCCGACGCGCTGCTGTTCGTGACGCAGAACTGGAATCCCGGTGGCAGCCCCGACGGCGTCTACAACGACAAGCACGTCGGAGTGACGATCCGCGAGGACGGCAAGTGGGCCGTGTTCAACGAAGACGAGTCCGGGATGGCTCACGGGGCGGGCTTCAACATCAGGATCGTCTAGCGGGTGACCGGGGCGGACCGCACCCCCCCGCGGCCGCCCCGTTAGCCCTCCGTTAACAGCGGGTTCATCCGGCTGATACCGCCTGAACCTATCCTGGCTGTGAATGCGAGCTCGCGCCTGGCGCATCGCCGTCTACGTCTGGGCCCTGTGTATGTTCTGCGCCGGGTCCGCGGTTCTGGCCCCGTCGTGGGTACTCCCGCTGGTCGTCGTCCTGTCTGTCGCGGGGGCAGGGGGACTTGCGTGGTGGGTCCACCGCTCCGTGCTGGAGCCCGCCGCTTACCTAACCCGGACGATGAAGCCGAACGCCGAGCCGCAGCCCCTTTCCAGGACCGTCGAGGTGGTTGCCTCCGAGTACAGGGACATGCTCGAGCGCCTGGCGGCGGCCTCCCGTGCGACGTCCAGCCGGGAAACCGCGTTGCGGCACGCGGGCGAGGGGTTCGTGGTGCTCGACGAGCAGGCTCGCACCGAGTACGCCAATCCCGCCGCGCGGACGCTGCTGCCGAACATCGAAGCCGGACGCCGCCTTGGACAGCCGGACCTGGAGCGAATCGTCGCCCTGAGCGACACCACGGGCCGGCACCTCACGGAGGAGCTCACGGTCAGGACTCCCGAAGCCCGCCACGTCACCGCGCGGTGTGTCCCCCTGGAGTCGGGAGGGTCCTTGCTTCTCATCGCCGATCGCGACGAGGCACACCGCCTGGACAGGGTGCGACGCGACTTTGTCGCCAATGTGTCCCACGAGCTCAAGACCCCGGTCGCCTCAATGCGGGCGCTGGCGGAGGTGGCCGCCATGGCCATCGACGATGGGGAACTGGGGCGCGCGGCGGGATTCGTCCTGCGCCTGGAGCGCGAGGCGCAGCGCCTCGGAGACCTCGTCACCGACCTGCTGGACCTGTCGCGCGTGGAAGCGGGTCAGCTGCTGTCCAAGGACGAGATCGACGTGCGGGCGGTGCTCGAGGAGTCGGCGGAACGGTGCCGGCCGATCGCCGACGTCAAGGGAGTGTCGATGCGGATCGAGGGAGGCGCCGCCTGGGTGCAGGCCGACCGCGCCCAGCTCGGTATGGCGCTCCAGAACCTGGTCGAAAACGCGGTTCGCTACTCCGACCACGGCACCGTGTCCCTGCGCGTCGAAGGCGGCCCGGACTGGACGTCCGTGGTGGTGTCCGACGAAGGCATCGGCATCCCGGCCGACGAGCTGCCCCGCATCTTCGAACGCTTTTACCGCGTCGACCGGGCCCGGTCCCGGGCGACCGGGGGGACGGGTCTTGGCCTGTCGATCGTCCGGCACGTGGCTGAGAACCACGGGGGGCGCGTAGAGGTCAGAAGTGAGCTCGGTCTGGGGTCGGAGTTCACGCTGCTCATCCCGTCGGCGTCCGCCGGTCCGGCCGCGCCCCCGCGGGCAGGCGGCAACGGATCGGGGCCGGCAGCGTGACCCGGGTCCTGATCGTGGAGGACGAGCCGTCGCTGGCGGAGACCGTCGCCTACGGACTGGAGCGCGAAGGCTTTGAGTGCACCGTGGTAACCGACGGCGCCAAAGCGGTCGAGTACGTTCGCGCCTGGCGGCCTGACGTCGTCCTGCTGGACATCATGCTGCCCGGTATGTCGGGGATGGACGTCTGCCGCACGATCCGCAGGGCCGGCCCCACGCCCATCATCATGGTCACGGCCAAAGACGCCGAGACCGACCGGGTGCTCGGTCTGGAGCTCGGCGCCGACGACTACGTCACCAAGCCCTTTTCGATGCGCGAGCTCGTCGCCCGGGTCCGGGCGGTGATGCGCAGGACCGCCGGTGAGGGCGGTGCGACGCCTCCCGCGCCCACCACCGTGGAGGCCGGTCCGGTCCGCCTGGACGTCGAACGCCACGAGGTGAAGGTGCGGGGCCGCGTGGTCGACCTGCCCCCAAAGGAGTTCGCCCTGCTCGAGTGCCTCATCCGAAAGCCCGGCAAGCTGATGACGCGCGAGAGCCTTATAGCGCAGGTCTGGGGCCAGGACTACTTCGGAGACACCAGGACCCTTGACGTCCACGTCAAGCGCCTGCGATCCAAGCTCGAGGACGACCCCCACAACCCGGTCCACATCCGCACCGTACGGGGACTGGGCTACAAGTTCGAGCCCTGAGCCGTATTCACGGTCCGTTAACACTGCCGCCCGCCCTCATTCAACCCGGCCGCACTACCTTGTGCGGACAGATGGTTCCAAGCCACCCGAAAGGAGAGTGGATGTCGAAGTTCCAGCTCGCGGCCTTGGCGCTGGCAGCCCTGCTGGGGTCGGCCTGCGGTGGAGGCAGGAGCAACGACGGCGGTCCTTCGGGCACCGTCTCCATCGACGGATCCAGCACCGTCTTTCCCATCAGCGAGGCAATCGCCGAGGAGTTCATGGGGGAGCATCCCCGGGTCCGGGTGTCCGTTGGCCAGTCCGGCACCGGCGGGGGATTCAAGAAGTTCTGCAATTCAGAGACCGACATCTCCGACGCCTCCCGGCCGATCAACTCCGACGAAAAGGCGCTGTGCGCACAGAAGTCGATCGAGCCCGTGGAGCTGCAGGTCGCGATCGACGGGCTGTCAATAGTGGTCAACAAGGCCAACGACTTCGTGAAGTGCATGACCGTGGCTGAGCTGAAGAAGGCCTGGGAGCCGGGCAGCACCGTCAAGACGTGGAAGGACATCAACCCGCAATACCCGGCCCAACCGATCAAGTTCTACGCGCCGGGCGCCGACTCCGGGACGTTCGACTACTTCACCGAGGAAGTCGTCGGCAAAGCCGACTCGCTGCGACAAGGACCGGAGGTTCAGACCAGCGAGGACGACAAGATCCTGGTCAACGGCGTTAAGGGAGACCGTTACTCGATGGGCTTCTTCGGCTATGCCTACTTCAAGGAGAGTCGCAACGACCTCAAGGCAGT
>DATLNZ010000132.1 GCA_035536535.1 Actinomycetota bacterium
GTCCGCGGACGCCGGGGCGACCTGGACGTCATCGACTCTCGAGCCGGCGTTCCCGCTCGCCTGGATCTCCGACACCACCCAGGGACGGATGGTCGGCGACTACATCTCCGCCTCGTTCCTGGCAAACGGACGCGTTCTGCCGATCTGGTCGCACGCGTACGCCCCGCAGGGAACGGACTTCGACCAGGGCATGGAGTCGATCCTCGGGGGCCTGTCTATTCCTCCCACGTCGGGCACACCCGCGGAAGCGGGACGCGCCCTCGCGGACGGACCCGCCGATCGGACCCCGGCGGCGCCCCCCACCCTGAAGTAGTCCTGCACCGGGACGGCTACACCCCCGCGTATGCCTCCTCGAGCTTGGCGAGGTCGAACTTCTTCATGGTCAGAAAGGCCTGGGTCACACGCGCCCGCGTGGCTTCGTCGGACTCCTGCATCATTCTGTCCATGGCCGCCGGCACGACCTGCCAGGACACGCCGTACCTGTCCTTCAGCCACCCGCACTGCTCGGCTTCCGGAACGGCCGAGAGCCTGTCCCAGAAGAAATCGATCTCTTCCTGAGTGTCGCAGCTGACCATCAACGACACAGCCTCATTGAAGCCGAAGTCGTGGACGCGGCCGCCGTCCATCGCAGAGAACTTCGCGCCGGACAGCGTGAAGCTGGCGTACTTCACGGTTCCTTCCTCTCCGGGCTGCTCGTCGGGCCCGAAGCGGACGATCGGGTCGTCCACGGACCCGCCGAAGACCGACGTGTAGAGGCCCATAGCCTCCTCGGCCTTGCCGCAGACGTCGCCAACGAACATGAGCGACGGAACGATCTTCTGCGTGAACGGCTGGTCGCCCACGTGCATGAGCTGCCACGAGAGACCGAAGCGGTCTGCGACCCAGCCGTACCTCTGGCTCCACGGGTAGGAGTCCAGGGGCATCATCGCGAAGCCTCCCTCCGACAGCTCCTTCCACAGCCGGTCCACCTCGTCGGTGGAGGCGCACAAGATCGTGAAGGAGATGGACGGGTTGAACTTGAACAGCGGTCCGGCGTTGATCGACATGAACCTCTGCCCGGCCAGCACGAACGGGACCACATCGGCGTCGCCCGAAGGTGTGTCACGCAGCGTCGTCACCTGCCCGACCTCGGATTGCTCGAACAACGAGGTGTAAAAGTCCGCGGCCTCGCGGGCCTGTGTGTCAAACCACAGGTGGGGAGTGATCTTCTGCATCGGTCCTCCGTTTTTCGTGACGCCGGAAACGCAGCGACGTCAGGCTAACGAACGAAGGGGCCGCTTGAGAGTCGCCCCGCCTGGACCCCACCCAGGAGGTCGATCACCTCGCCCACCGTCCGCTCCCGAAGGATCGACTCGCGAAGCGGCACATGGGGCTGAACGTGGTACCGGTTGCGGCGTCCGTCCTTCTCCTTCACCACGTAGCCCCCCTCGGTGAGATCCGAGACGATGCCGAAGGCGGTTCGCTCGGTGATGTCCAGCGCAGCTGCGATGTCACGCAGGCGGGCGTCCGCGTGCTGGGCCAGGAACAGAAGGGCTAGTGCGTGGTTGGTGAGGAATTTCCACTGGGGCATAAACCATTGTAGCATAATACTAGTATTGTATTTCAATCATTACCCTGACGATCGCTGCACGGCGACGATGTGGGCGGCCCGTTGTTCGGGAGGAAGTGTCGGCTGGGCGGCGAAGGAATCCCGAGCCTGGCATTGGGAGGTACCGATGAGCCCTGTATGGACCAAGTGGGTCGCTGCGGCGGCCCTGTCGTGCGTGATGACAGCGAGCATCGCGGCTCCGACCAGCGCGGCTCATCCTGCGCCTGAACTCCTTTCGGTCGACGACCTTGACGCGGACGGGCGCGACGACGTCCTCGTCATGCAGTCCTCGCCCAATTGGGATCCCAACCACCTCATGGATCTAAATCTGAGGGCCATAAACGGCGGGAATGGCGCCACCATGTGGAGCGCCCACCTCGACTACGGCCGGTTCGTGCCCTTCCATCTCACCGGCCTGGGCAGTGTCGTCCTCGAGGTGGACAGCCGGCCGTTGCCCGACGGTCAGCAGTTCGAGATCCGCAGGCTGCGACTTCTGCGCGGCGGCGACGGCAGCGTGCTCTGGGACGTCCCCAGTGCCGTGCTCAAATCGAAGATCCACGTCGACGGCTGGATCCTGGCACAGGAATCGCGGAACACCAGCTCCAACGTCGTGATTGCGGCAGCTCCCATGCCCGATGCAAACGGCGACGGTCTCGACGACGTCCTCATCACCACCCACACTGAAACCGACGGCTCGCTGCCGTATGACCGCCCGTTGTCGACGCGGCACGGAATCACCCTCGACGGTACGAGCGGGTCGGTCGTCGGCGTCGTCACAGCACCGCCCGACAACCGCCGAAACGAGTCGGTCCACCCCGATCAGAGGGCAGCCGGACAACCGCGCATATTTCCGTCGCCGGATCTGGACGGCGATGGCCTCGGCGACGTGATCAGCTACGGCGAGTCGCCTACCGGCCCGCGGCTGACCGCGTGGCCCGCAACGGGCAGTCGGCCGTTCTGGACGGTCGCCGCCGCCGGAGCCGGCCTGACGGTTTCGCTCGCGGACCTGTCCGGCGACGGCTTGTGCGATGTCGCCCTCGATGGCTGGCTGCCGGCCCCCCCCGGAGACATCGTCAGATATGGTCCGCAGACAGCCGTGTGGTACGACGGACGCAACGGCGCGCTATTGCACGAGTGGACCGCGCCGGAGTTCTCCGTGCAGCGGAGATACGCGCTCATCGGCGATGCGGACGGACGCTCCGGCGCTGACGTCCGGTATCTCGAGAAGGACGGGCGGGAGTGGCCTTCCACGTCATCCGTCGAGGTGATCCGCGGGGACGGCAGCTCGATCTGGCAACGCAGTGAGGTCGACGAACGGATCGAAGGCCTGGCCGACCATGACCTGGGCGGTGACCGCGTGATGGACGCCATCGCAGTCCGGTACACGTGGACCGGCATCGACTATCTGAAGGAGTTTGCCGCTCTGTCGGGCACGGACGGCACTGAGCTGTGGGCCACGTCCGAAGAGACCGCTCCGTTCCGGCGGTTGGAGCTGCCGAGAGCGGCGTGGTCTCCGGCCCGGGCGGGAGATGCGAACGGCGACGGCGCCGGTGACGTGATCTCCGGGGACAGGACCAGCGGCACGGCGGCCAAGATCCGCAGCGGCCTCGACCTGGCCCCCGTAGCTGAGCTTCCGGGTGAGCAAGGCGACATCTACGCCGGGCAACTCGACGGCGACAGCGGCCACGAGGTTGTCGTGGCGTCCGGATCCGGATTCGCCGCGTTCGACGGGCCCCGGTTGCTCTGGCGAGCCTAACCCCGCGCCAGACGATCGCTGCGTCAGGGCTGCCCTCCAGTCGAGGCGGGGCAGGGCGCAGGAGATCCGCCGTCGCGCGTCGAACATCGGGACGTGAAACGCATCACGCTGGGCCTCACCCTCGCGGCGCTGCTCGCCTGCGTGCCAACTCCCGCCGTGGCCGATGACTGCCCCGCCGGCTCGACCTGCCAGACGCAGACCGTCGTCTACACGGGCGGCGGACGCGATGCGTTCGCCTGCGCCCCGGCCCCCGGCTTGCCCGCCTTCAACGGTGCCTGCTTCTCCGTCGGGCCCGGTGCGTCGCGCGTGGCGGTCAAGGCTCGCCCCGGAGTCGGTTCGCCGGACGCCACCTCGTACATCATCAACGTAGAGATGCGAAGCGCTTCCGGCGAACTGCTGGCCTCGGGACCCTGGTGCGGGGACATGTCTGCTGCCGTGCCGGCGGGAACGGTGGAGGTCCGTGCCTGGTACTGGGACGCGGCAACCGACCTGCGCGGCCCCTGTCCGCCTGATCTGCAGTCGCGCTATATCCCGTTGTCGCAGATCAGCGCCGTCGTCTCGTACGGCCCCTGATCCGACGACCTCCCCGCCGTCGTCCTACCGCCGCCGGTCTGCCCAATCGCAGACGGACGGCGGCCGCGTAACCTGTGGAGCGTCCTGAACGCCTCATCGAGCGACCGGTGGCGATCGGGTGCCTAGTCGTTTGGTCACCACCTACCGCCGCATGGACCCGGAGAGCCGGAATGCTTCATCACATCGAGCTCTACGTCAGTGACCTGAAGCGCGCCATCGAGTTCTGGACCCCATTCATGGCCAGGCTTGGCTACGAAGCCGATCCGTGGCCGGGAGGAATGAACTACGTCAGCGGCGAGTCTGCTCCGTACTTGTGCCTCGTTGAGGCGTCCAAGACCTACTCTCCCGCCGGTTACCACAGGAAGCGCGTGGGCCTGAATCACCTCGCCTTCAAAGCGACGTCCCGTCAACAGGTCGACGACATCAGGGACTGGGTCAAGCAGGCGGGGTACACGCTGCTGTACGACGACCGTTATCCGTACGCGACAGCGCCCCGTTACTACGCTCTCTACTGTGAGGATCCCGATCGCATCAAGCTGGAGGTGGTCGCGCCTGGCGATGCCTGAGCGTCCAAGGAATTGAACCTCGACATCGTCCGTGTTCTCGAATCGGGGCATCTTGTGTTCACCTCCTCCGAGGCGAAACTAGATGCCCCCTTCCTTTCCCCAAGGAACCCGGGGGCTAGTGCCGCGGCCGGGACGCTACTCGTTTCCGACCAAATGAAGGAATCACCGGCTCTGGGTCGAAACAGTTCCAGAGCCGACTGGAGGTGGCGAACTTGATTCGCCAGGTGTGGATCCACAGCCAGAAAGTGAGGTTCTCCTTGTTTAGATCCTCCTCACGACCCGCGCGAAAGCCCATCGCGCTCGCTCTTGTGCTCCTCTTCGTCACTCCTTTCTCGCCCGCGCGGGCCTCAGAGGAGGTCGAAATCACGATGTCGTTTTTCCGCTACTGCCGGGAAGACGTCTGCACGCCCGACCAGTTCGCCTACGTAAAGACCGAGCCTCCCGGACCGACGCTTCCACCGCCCGCGGACAACCCACGCGGAATCGTAGACGTGCGTCCGGGGGACAGGATCGTATGGACCTACGACGATCCCCTATGCGACTTCAACGACGGCCCCGGCGGAGGCCCTTCCCCCATCCTCTGCCCAGGTCACAACGTCATCTTCGAGGACGGAAGCGTCACGTCGCCGCTCATGCGGGCGCGAGCGAATCCTCAAGACACCTTCTCGTGGACCGTCCCGACCACGGCAACGCCTGGAACTAAGATCCGGTACTACTGCGAGCCTCTTGAGATACCTCACTACCAGGCGGGAATGACAGGCATTCTGCAAATCGTATGAGTCGGTTCCGACTCGTCCGGAGAATCGAACCTCCACATCCATTTGCGACGGACGCGCTCGCAATTGAGCTAGAAACCCGTAGCGATGGCTCCCGACTCTGCTCGCAACCTCTCTACTGTGAGGACCCCGATCGCATCAAGCTCGAGGTGGTCCCGCCGGGCGGATGGCGCGTGCTCACGCCGCTGACCTGGGTTTCGGGCTCACGGCCTCGCCGCGATCTGCTCGAACGCCGACCCTGGCGGCCCTTCCTCCAGCCGCCGCCGGATGGCGGAGGCGATCTCAGCGGGCGACGAGCTGGACGTGTCGACCTCGAGGTCGTAGGCCCGCTGAGCGTGGACGGTCTCTTGGCCGGCCTCGACGGCCGCTACTACGTCCGCGGTGACGCTCTGCGGCGTCTGACCCCAGGTGGCCTCCCGTCGTGCCCAGATGACGTCCAGCGGGCAGCGGACGCCGACGAACAGCACGGGCAGGTCTGCCAGCCGTCGAGCGCAATCGGTGAGGATCCCGCGCGGCCGGGTGTACGTCTCGTGGTGGCCGACGTCGGCGACGACGTTGAGGCCGAGGCGGGCGTGGGCCGCGATCGACTCGTAGAGGGCCGCGAACATCAACGGGACGGAATTCTCAAGCTCGGCGGGCGGGACCCGGCCCTCGACCGGCGGATACGTCCCACCCGGGCGGAGGCCGACGCCGGGGCGGTACCGCGGTGGCGTGCAGGCGATGTGGGCGTCCATGCCGAGGTTCATCCAGATGCCGGGGAAGGTCGCCTGGATGGCTTCGGCGATGGTGGACTTGCCCGACCGTGAGGCGCCGTTGAGGATCACGATCTGGCGGTTCACGGGTCCACGCTAGCCCTCGAACGCCGCTGAACAGGACGGCTCGAGCATCATCACGCTCCCTAATTCGAGGGCCTCTACGTCCAGGACCGGAGGATCACGGTCGTGAAGTACCGCGAGCCCATCGACGTCCTGCTCTCGAAGAGAAACGCAGGTTTGAGTAAGACAACTCTGGTGGGCGTCCGAGGAATTGAACCTCGACATCGTCCGTGTAAGGGACGCGCTCTGCCATTGAGCTAGACGCCCGAAGCCAAGAGGCCGGCCCGCGCGCGACGTCAGCAGGACGAGCGACGCACGTACTGTGAGATCGGCATCTTCACCACGTTAGCGCCCCGGGCCCCCGTGAGCGGCCTGCGGAAGACCTCCTCGAGGCCCAGGACGTTGAGGTTGCTCACGCAGTGCAGATCGGTGCCGTCGGCTCCGGGCGAGTGAGGGTAGGACCCGTTCATCGGGTCGTGCTTGTCGCCGTCGGGGCCGTCCACATGACCCGGGACGTGCTCGAGGCCGAGGCAGTGCCCGTACTCCTGCGCGTTGACGTTGAACATGTCCTCGTAGCTGAAGCTCGTCACGAACAACTTGGAGTTGTTCACGATGCACGGCCTGCTCGACACAGCCACGCCAAGAACCGAGCCCTTGTTCTCGTCAGTGACGATCACGACCTCCGGGGAAGTGAGCGCGGCCTGCGGAACGTTGTCTCGGCCCAGGACGTAGACGTTGGTCTTGAGGCCATTTCGAAGCGTCTGCGAGCCGTACAGGTTCACCGCGGTGTGGAAGTCGGCGACCGAGTTCTCGATCGCGGCCAGGTAGGAGGTCGTCAGCGGGTTGAGCTCGCCGGGGTCGAGGCGGTTCAGCACCCCGTTGCGCGCGTTGTAGATCTGCCCGTGGTTGGGCGGGACGATCAGGACGTCGAGGGCCGCCTTTTCCCACTGAAACCAGAGGGGCTGCTCAAAGGACCTGCTTTCGTGTGAGGCCCCCGCCGGAGCAGGCGCGAATCCCAGAAACAGCACCAACGCGAAGAGCATGCGTGGCAGGCGCAAGCGCATCCGATCGCCCTTCCTGTTTATGGGGTGGTGGATGTAGATTCCCCGCCCCACCCGCTTTTCCTGCCCGGGCGGCTCGCCTCAGTCGCTTTGGCCGTTGCTCGCGAGAGTCGAGCGCAGCTCGCGCTCCCGTTCCTGCATCGCCGTCCGGCTCTCCTTCAAAGCTGTGCGGAGGCGCTGACCGAGCTCCAGCCCCTTCTCGTATGCCTTGGACGAACCCTGCTTCGCGATCACCGCCGGCTGGGGACGCAGCGACCTCGCGCGCTCCCGCGTCCAGAGGTAGGCCCAGACGCCGAGGATGGCACCGATCGACATCCATCTGATGCGCTTGAACATGTCTATCGCTCCTTTCTGAGCTTCTGGAACGCTCTGGCGGCTCCCGCCGCCCGAACACAGCCCGGGCCGTCAGTCGCCGGGCTCGTAGTATCGCCGACCCCCGGTTTCCGCCGGTCGATACTCCTGCTCGACCTCGCCCCCGGGATAGTCGTGCGGGTACTTGTAGCCCTTGCCGTGGCCCAGGCGGCGGGCCCCCGGGTAGCTCGCGTCTCGCAGGTGGGCGGGGACCTCCGCCGCCACCTCCCGGACGTGAGCCCGGGCCGCCCCGATGGCACGCGTCACGGCGTTGGACTTCGGTGCCAGCGAGAGATAAATGACCCCCTGCGCGAGGTTCAGCTGGGCCTCCGGAAGCCCGACGTGCTCGAGCGCGTGGGCCGCGGCAACCGCAACCACCAGGGCCTGGGGGTCGGCCAGGCCGATGTCCTCGGAGGCCAAGATGATCATCCGCCTGGCGATGAACCTGGCGTCCTCCCCGGCCTCCAGCATCTCCGCGAGGTACCACAGGGCGGCATCGGGGTCCGACCCGCGCATCGACTTGATGAAGGCAGAGATGACGTCGTAGTGGCGGTCGCCCTTTTTGTCATAGCGGACAACCCGTTTCTCCATGGCCGCCTTGGCGTCGTCCAGAACTATGCGGCCGTCGCCACGGGCCAGGGACTTCTCGGCCCCCGCCTCCAGAGCGTTCAACGCGACCCGGGCATCCCCACCGCAGGTCGTGGCGACCCATTTGATGGCCTCGTCGTCCGCCTCGACGTCCTTCAGGCCCCTTTCCGGCTCGGCCATCGCCCGGCGCAGGATCGACCTGATGTCGTCGGAGGTCAGTGGCTCCAGACGGAACAGAAGCGAGCGTGAGACCAGCGGCGAGTTCACCTCGAAGAACGGGTTCTCGGTCGTCGCCCCGATGAGGACGATCACGCCGTCCTCGACCGCTCCCAGGAGCGCGTCCTGCTGCGACCGGTTGAACCGGTGGATCTCGTCTATGAAAAGCACCGTCCGGCCCTGCATGCGCGCCTTCTCTATCACCTTGCGCACGTCGGCCACGCCGGACGAAACCGCTGAAAGCTTCTCGACGGGTGCCGACGTCCGAGCGGCCACGATGTGGGCGATCGTCGTCTTGCCGGTGCCGGGAGGGCCCCACAGGATCGCCGACCGCAGTTCGTCGCGGTCGATCAGGGCCCGCAGCATGGTCCCCTCCCCTACGACATGCTGCTGACCTGCCAGCTCCTCAAGCGTCCTGGGCCGCATCCGGACGGCCAGGGGCGCCTCGGGGTCGAACAGCGTGGGGGCCCGGTCGTCGTTCACTGCGCTCACTAATACCACCGGCCGGGGCCGGTGCCCGAAAGCCCCGCTCAAAGGAGGGAAAGGGCCCTCCACCGAGAACCCTTGCGACGTCGGACGACCGGAAAGGCCACCTTGTACCGCAGAGGCATCATCAGCGTGGTTGCGTGCCTTGCCATCGCCTGCGCCGCGAGCGCCACGGCAGCGGGCCGGCGGACGGCCCCGGTGATGGACCGGCCGGCCCCCGGGACGGCTGCTCTGGAGGCGTCCGGACTCGAGCACGTCGCGAACATCCCCTACGGCGGCTTTACCACGGCAGACCTGGGAGGCGGCAGCGACATCGAGTTCGCCACCATCGGAGGCCGCGACTACGCGTTCCTGGGCCGGATCCTGAAGCCCGTGGTGGTGGTGGACATCACCGACCCCCGGGAGCCACGGCGAGTGGCCGAGGTCCCCTGCTCGCTGTACCAGAACGACCTGCAGATCCGGGGAACGACTCTTGTAATGGCGGCCGACGACTACGGGCAGAACACGTGTCAGCTGAACGGCCGCAACTCGCACCTGCTGAAGGGCGGCTTCGCCACCGCTGACATCTCCGACCCTCTCAACCCCCGCGTCCTGGCGACCGTCCCCGTCAAATGGGGGAACCACAACCACACGCTGCACCCGACCCGTCCCCTGCTGTACGTGTCGAACTCCGACCTGGCGTTCCCCGAAACCTTGTACATCCCGCCTACGGAGGTTCCGCTGAGTGCCTCCATCGAGATCTGGGACCTCTCAACCCCTGCCGCCCCGGCTCGGGTGAAGGAGTGGGTGTACGCCCCCGGCAGCTCACCCCACGACATCACGTTCAACGCCTCGGGCACGCGTGCCTACGCCGCCTCGATCGACCACACCGACATCATCGACACGACCGATCCCGTCAACCCGGTACTGGTGCAGGCGATCGTCCACCCTGAGATCCATATCTCCCACCAGGCAGACCCGACTCCGGACGGAAAGCGTCTGCTGGTCTCCGACGAGGTCGGCGGGGGCAGGATCTCGCCGGTGTGTCCCGGCGGCGGAATCCACGTCTACGACATCTCCAACGAGGTGGCACCGGTGAAGATGGGGGTCTTCTGGCCCGACGACCTCGGCCCCAAGGGAGGCAGCTGCACGGCTCACGTCTTCCGAATCAACCCCGACGGAAAAACGATGGCCGTCGGCTGGTACGGCGCCGGCGTGCATGTGCTGGACATCTCGTCGCTTCTGCAGGTCAACGCGGCGGGCGTGGGAGCCATGACCAACCTGGGCGTGCGCCCTCTGGGGTCGAACAAGCAGCCGCTGGCCAGCACGTGGGCCGCGAAGATGTGGCAGGAGCGGCACCCGGGCTACGTGTTCGCCAACGACATCAGCCGGGGGTTCGACGTCTTCTACCTGCCCTCGCTCGGGCAGTAGGTTACGAAGGACAGGGAATCGCGTGTACCGCAGAAGCGTCATCAGCATCGTCGCCTGCCTGGCGATAGCGCTTGCCGCGAGCGCCACAGCAGCAGGCCGTCGGCCTCCGGTGCTGGACCAGCCCGCTCCGGGGACATCCGCACTGCAGGCGTCCGGTCTCGAGCACGTGGCCAACGTCCGTTACGACGGCGAGATGACGCTCGCTCGCGGAGGCGGGAGCGACATCGAGTTCACGACCATCGAGGGACGCGACTACGCCTTCCTCGGTCGGCTCCTCAAGCCCGTGGTCGTGGTGGACATCACCAATCCGAGCCGGCCGGAGCCTGTGGCTGAGATCCCCTGCTCCCTGTACCAAAACGACCTGCAGATTCAAGGTACGACCCTGGTTATGGCGGCCGACGACGGTGGGGTGGGGTCGTGCGTGGTCGACGGCCTCAGCCGGCCGATGGGCCGGGGGGGCTTCGCGACCGCCGACATCTCGGACCCGCTGCGCCCGAGGGTCCTGGCCACGGCCACCGCTTCCTGGGGCGCGCACAACATCACGCTTCACCCCAGGCGTCCGTTGCTGTACGTGTCCAGCGCAGATCTCGAGAACCCGGTCACGGGAACCACCCCCGGCACCGACTCCGTAGGTCTTCGAGCGTCCATCGACATCTGGGACGTCTCCGACGCCAGCTCCCCCACCAAAGTGAAGAGCTGGCAGTACGGCCCAGGGTTGTCGCCTCACGACATCACCTTCAACGCCTCGGGCACTCGCGCCTACGCGGCCTCAGTCAACCACACCGACATCATCGACACGACCGATGCGCACAACCCCTCACTCGTGCAGATGATCGTTCACCCGGAGATCCAGATCTCGCACCAGGCCGACCCGACGCCGGACGGCCGGCACCTGCTGATTTCCGACGAGGTCGGCGGCGGCCTCTTCTCGCCTGCGTGCCCGGGCGGGGGCATCCACGTCTACGACATCTCGCACGAGATCGCGCCGGTCAAGGTCGGAGTCTTCTGGCTCGACAACGTCGGGTACGAGGGGACCAGTTGCACGGCCCACGTCTTCAGGATCAACCCCGACGGGAAGACGATGGCGGCCGCCTGGTACAACGCCGGCGTCCACGTCTTCGACATCTCGTCCCTCGCCGGCCTCAGCGCCGCCGGTGCCGGAAGCGTCACGAACCTGGGAGTGAGGACCCTCGGCTCGAACAAGCAGCCGAACGCCAACACCTGGGCGGCAAAGATGTGGCAGGAGCGGCATCCCGGCTACGTGTTCGCGAACGACATCCGCCGGGGCTTCGACGTCTTCCACCTGCCGTCGCTCGGACAGTAGCGCCGTAAGGGGATCGGTATGCACAGAATCGCGGTGGGGCTCGTTATCGCGGTCTTGTACTCGGCGGGAGCTCCCGGCAGTGCCGCGGCCCTCCCTTCCGGCTGCCAGGCAGCGACACTAGCAACCGTCCACCTCTACCTGGCCTCGGGCGACGGGTGTGACTCAATCGGAGGAACGCACGGGACGCTTAGTGGTGAGGCCACGTTCGCCGGACCGGCACCAATCCAGGCGTTCGACCTCAATGGGTCCACGGCTTTCGTCGATCTGGGAAATACCGCCTTCACGCCATCTCGAGGCAGCCTCACCGTCGCGGCCTGGGTGCGGACGCGTCCGTTGCAGAGGTCGACGCCTCCCGCATACCTGCAGCAGGCGGCCATAGTTACGAAATGGGGACAGTCCCCCTCGACGGATTCCTATGGGTTGTGGTTGGGGAACATCGAAGGCACTTATAAGGTCTTCGGCGCGATCGGCGACGGTACGTCCGCTGTAACCCGGCCTTTCACGGCCGACGGCATCCGTCCAAATGTATGGGCGCACGTCGCACTGACCTACGACGCGACATCAGGCGTCCAGCGTCTCTTCGTCAACGGCGTGGCAGCCGCGACTGACACTCGCCCGGCCGGCGTTTTCCTTTCGGCCAAGCGCACTCTGATCGGCCGTGAGGATTCCTTCAAGCCGCGTCCCTTCAATGGGCAGATCGACGATGTCCTCATCACGGATCAGGCGTTGTCTTCGGAGGTCATCCTGGCGGCGTACGTCGCCGGGCTCCCGCTGCACGTCGGCTGAAGGACCGCATCGGGAGGGGCCGCTGCCTGCAACGGCACGCGGTCACTTTCTTCGCCAACGACATCAGCCCCGGCGTCGACGTCTTCTACATCACTACTGGCGCAGGGTCGTCGGGAGCATCACCAGCTGTGGTGAACACAAGAGCGGCAACGGCGACGGTTTTTCCGTGACCGCGTCGACCAGACTTACTCGTGGAGTCTGTCTGCGGCTCCTCGAATCAAAGCGTCGGCGAGGACACTGAGCTCGTGTTGCGCACCCATAGACACATGCGTGAGCGTGCGAGAGCCCGTACCGGATTGAGTTCCTCGCCTCCCCTCTGTTGGACCGAGGTGCCCGAGACCTGCGCACGCTCTGGCGCCAGCGGCGTCGCTGGCGACGCGGCCTCCGTGAGAGCTCTGGCGACACCGACGCATGATCGGAAATGAGCCGGGCCGGCGATGCCACCTCGTAGCGTGGCGTCCGGTTTTGTGAAGATCAGGGCGCGCCTCGGCTTTCCTTCGGGCGTGGCCTGTGCTGTTGTCTCTTCGTGTGTACCGGTAGACAAAGGGCATAAGACTGGGTTATGACGAGCCAGTGCATTTAGACCTCGGGGTCTTGCTAGCGGCGGCTGAGGACGCGGCTCCCGTCGACGCCGTCGACGCCTTCGCCGAGCACCTCTTGCACGCCCTGGGTGCGACCGAGGTCTCGTTCCTGATCGCCGACTTCTCGGGTGGTGCCGCTCTCATGCGCCTCGGCCACACCAGCCGCCGCTCCGCGGGCGATGGACGCGCCGCGGGCGACGGACGCGAGACGGCCGAGCGGGTGATGCTTGCGGGAAGCCCACACGAGCAGGCGCTTCAATCCCAGACTGTGATCGTCGAAAAGGGCGACATGACGCGGCTGTTCGCTCCAGTGACCAACCGCGGCGAGGCTATCGGCATACTGGAGCTCGTCGTCCCCGATGCTCCGGACGACACGGTCCTGGCCGCTGTCTCGCAGGCGGCCCACACCTTGGCCTATGTTGTCATCGCCAACCGCCGCTTCACCGACCTGTTCGAGTGGGGCCGGCGCTCAGTCAAGCTGTCTCTGGCCGCGGAGATCCAACACAGTCTGCTTCCAGGGACCTACGTCTGCGAGGCCGGGCAGTTCACCCTCGCCGCCTGGCTCGAACCGGCTGGCGAGATCGCCGGCGACACCTTCGACTTCTCGATGGAACGGGATGTCCTCCACCTATCGATGACCGACGCGATGGGTCACGAGGTCCAAGCGGCCGTGCTGGCGACCGTGCTCGTCAGCGCCTTGAGAAACGCGCGCCGTGGCGGAGGAACCCTCGGCGACCAGGTCCGCGTAGCCAACGAGCTCCTCTGTCCACACCTGAGCCGGGAAGAGTTCGTCACCGGACAGGTGGTCCGCATCGATCTCAGGCGCGAGACAGCGATCATCGTCAACGCCGGCCACCCTCCACCGATGAGGCTGCGTAACGGACAAGTCCAGACCGTCGAGCTCGAAGTCGACCCTCCGTTCGGGATCAGCGTCGAGCAGGAGTATCGGGTCCAGGAGTTCCCGCTCACCCCCGGGGACCGGTTGATCTTCTTGAGCGACGGGATGCTGGAACGCAACGCCGCCCCCGTGGACATCGATGCCCTGCTCTTGCAAGGCGCCGACCTTCATCCCCGAGAAGCGGTACAGCATCTTGTCCGCACCGTCGTCGAGTCCACGGTGGGTCCGCTCAAGGATGACGCCACCGTATTCTGCCTGGACTGGCATGGGGGGCCCGAGAGGGAGCGGGCGACCAAGGCGGGCTCAAACCAGCCGGAGTCCCGGGACTAGCTGTAGTTCCCACGACGGCTGGTCGGCGGTCCCGTGCCTAGGGGACGTACATGTACTTCAGGCCGAATCCGACCACGCCCAGCTCCCGCTTGGCCTCCTCGACCGGGGACTTCCCGAAAGGCGAGAACAGGTCCCCCAGTCCGGCAGTGGCGCGGTACTCCACGAGCGTCGCCTCGTCGGGCTCCAGCTTCGCCCGCCTGAGCGCGATCCGGTAGGCGCCTCGCAGGTCGGCGAAGTCGTCGATGAGCCCGTTGTCCTTGGCCTGCTTGCCCGAGTAGACCCTGCCGTCGGCCAGCGTCCGGACCTGCTCGGCCGACAGGTTGTCGCGGCCGGCGTCCACCGCCGTCACGAACTGCTCGTAGGACTCGTCGATCAGCTTCTGGAACAGGGCCTGCTCCTCGGGAGCCAGGTCCTTGAACGGAGACCCGGCGTCCTTCATGGCGCCCGACTTGATCGTCGTCTGCTTGACCCCCAGCTTCTCCGCCGTCCCCTCGAAGTTCGGCAGCGTCATGATCACGCCGATCGAGCCGGTGATCGTGGCCGGGTTGGCCAGGATCGTGTTGGTGGCGGCGGCAAGGTAGTAGCCGCCGGACGTGGCCATGGCCCCCATCAGCCCGATGACCGGCTTCTCACCGGCCGTCCTCACGATCTGCTTGTAGATGTCATCGGAGGCCACGACCTCTCCGCCGGGCGTTTCCAGACGCAGGATGACCGCAGCGACGTCGTCATCGTCGGTGGCCTGGCGCAGTTGGCTGATGATGTCGTCGGATCCGGCAGACGACCCGGACGCAAGACCGCCGCCGGACGACTCGCCGCCGGTGATCACACCCGACACCCGGATCACGGCGACCTTTTCGGTGCCGTCGCCTTGGATCTTGCGCTCGCTCCAGTCCGGGGCGTCCGGACCTCCCCCGCCGAAGCTCGCCAGCGCAACGAGGCCGGCCACGCCCATCGCGAACATCGTCAGTACCCACAGGGCGACGGCGCCGCCGATCACGAGCTTGCTGCGCGGGTTCACTTCTTGTCCTCCACGAGTCGGATCCCGAGCTCCCGCAGCTGTACCTGCTCCACGGGCGACGGCGCGCCGGACATCAGGTCGGTGCCCGACTGCGTCTTCGGGAACGCGATGACGTCACGGATGGACGTCCCACCGGTGAGCGTCATCGCGATGCGGTCGATCCCGATCCCGACCCCCCCGTGAGGCGGGGCTCCGTAGGCGAGAGCGTCCAGGAAGAACCCGAACCTCTCACGGGCCTGCTCGTCGGACAGTCCCATGCGCCGGAAGATCTGAGCCTGGACCTCCGGGCGGTTGATCCGGATCGACCCGGACAGCATCTCCTCACCGGTGAGGACCAGGTCGTACTGCTGGGACCGGCACGCACCGGGGTCGCTTTCGATCAGGTGCGCGGTGTCCGGAGAGGGATTGGAGAAGGCGTTGTGGGCCGGGTCCCAGCGCTTTTCGTCGTCGTTGTACTCGAACAGCGGGTAGTCCACGATCCACACGAAGTTCCAGTCCGGCGGGTCGGAGGCGTTGCGGACGTGCCCGGCGGCCTGGGCCATCTCGAGCCGCAGGGAGCCGAGCACCTTCGACGCCGTCAGCGGCTCGTCGGCCACCATCAGGGCGAGGTCCCCGGTCTGCAGCTCCAGGGTTTTGCTGATGCCGTCCAGCTCCTGCTCGGACAGGAACTTGGCGACCGGTGAACGCAGCTCGGCCTCCTCGCGCACCATCCACACCAGCCCGGCGGCCCCCAACTGCTTGGCCCGGTCGATCAGCGCCTCCATCTCCTTTCGGGACGCCCCTCCGGCGCCCGGCACCCTCAAGCCCCGGATGGACTTGGCGCTGGCGAACGCGTTGAATCCGGTTCCCGTGAAAAGGTGCGTGAGCTCCACGACCTCCGGTCCGACGCGGAAGTCGGGCTTGTCGTTGCCGAAGCGGTCCATCGACTCGTCAAAGGGCAGGCGCGGGAACGGGGCGGTCAGCTCGTGTCCCAGGCACTCGCGCCACACCGCCTGCATCATTCCCTCGATGACCGTCAGGACGTCGTCGCGCTCTACGAAGGACATCTCCAGGTCCAGCTGCGTGTGCTCGGGCTGGCGGTTGCCGCGCAGGTCCTCGTCGCGAAGGCAGCGCGCGACCTGGTAGTACCGCTCGATCCCCGACACCATCAGCGTCTGCTTGAGGATCTGCGGCGACTGCAGCAGCGCGTAGAAGCTGCCACGCTGAAGCCGGCTGGGGACCAGAAAGTCGCGCGCCCCCTCGGGGCTGGACTTGCCCAGCAGCGGCGTCTCGATCTCCAAAAACCCCAGGGAGTCCAGGTAGCGCCGCATGGTGGTGATGGCGAGGGCGCGGGTCCGCAGCGCGTGCAGCATCTTCGGACGGCGCAGGTCCAGGTACCGGTACTTGAGCCGCGTGGACTCCTCGGCCGCCACGTCGTCCTCGACCTTGAACGGAAGGGCCG
This sequence comes from Actinomycetota bacterium, assembly GCA_035536535.1. Taxonomy (NCBI): domain Bacteria; kingdom Bacillati; phylum Actinomycetota; species Actinomycetota bacterium. Next base: position 16,565 of record DATLNZ010000132.1, read on the forward strand.
GTGCGGGGGCCAGGACCTCCAGCGTCGCCGCCGCGACCTCCACCTCGCCCGTCGGCAGGTTGGGGTTCTGCGTCCCTGACGGACGCGGCCGGACCTGTCCCGTCACCCGGACGCACCACTCGTCGCGCAGCCGGTGCGCCTCGGGCATGTCGCCGCAGACGACCTGAACCACGCCGGACGAGTCACGGACGTCCAGGAACAGCACGCCGCCGTGGTCGCGGTGGGCGGCCACCCAGCCCGCGAGCTCCACAGTCGTCGCATCGTGGTCACGGCGAAGCTCGCCGCAGCCGTGGGTCTTGAGCAACGTCCCCTCCTGCTTTCGCGACCGCCGCGTGGCGGACCGGTCGCTGAGGATATCGTGACGCGATGCCGTTCAGCGCCCTGCCTGGCTTCCGCGACTTCTACCCGGACGACATGGCCGTCCGCAACCACATCTTCGCGGTGTGGCGAGACGTCGCGCGCAGGTACGGCTTCGAGGAGGTGGACGGACCGCCGCTGGAGAGCCTGGACCTGTTCGTGGCGAAGTCCGGACCCGAGATCGTCCAGCAGCTGTACGCCTTCACGGACAAGGGCGACCGCCAGGTCGCCCTGCGCGCGGAGATGACGCCGACGCTCGCGCGCATGGCCGGCGCCCGCGCCGGGGGGCTGCGCAAGCCGATCAAGTGGTTCTCGGTCCCCCAGCTATTCCGCTACGAACGGGCGCAGCGCGGACGCCTGCGGGAGCACTTCCAGCTGAACATGGACATCATCGGGGAGCCGGGCATCGGCGCCGACGCCGAGCTCCTGGCGGCGGCCCTGGACGTCGTGCGCTCCTTTGGACTCGGCCCCCGGGACGTGATCGCCCGCGTGTCGAGCCGCGGGCTGCTGGCGGCGCTGCTGACGGGGGCCGGCGTGGACGACGAACGCCTGCCGCTGGTCTACAACCTCATCGACAAGCTGGAACGGGAGGGAGCCGGCAAAGTCGCGGACCGCCTGCGCTCCGACGCGCAGCTGGATCCCAAGGTGGTGGACGCGGTCCTGGAGCCGTTCGCCCAGCCGGACCTGGAGGGCGCGCGTGCCGCCGTCCGCACCGACGAGGCGGGGGCCGAGCTGCAGGCGGTCGAGGACCTGTTCGCCCGGCTGCGCGCCATGGGGATGGACGAGTTCCTCCGTTTCGACCTGTCGATAGTGCGCGGCCTCGCGTACTACACCGGCATCGTGTGGGAGCTGTTCGACGTCGCCGGCGAGCTTCGCGCCGTCGCCGGGGGCGGACGCTACGACCGCCTGCTGGCCCACCTCACGGACGTGGACCTGCCGGCCCTGGGCTTCGGCATGGGGGACGTCGTCCTGCGCGAGCTGCTGTCCGACAAGGGGCTGCTCCCCTCAACGGACAGGACCATGGACTTCTTCGTGGTGGCGGTGTCCGAGGACCAGCGGGAGGCCGTGCTGTCCCTGGTCTCCCGGCTGCGGGGGTCCGGACGGTCTGTGGACTACTCGCTGTCCGGAGGCGGTGTGGGCAAGCAGTTCAAGGCCGCGTCGGCCGCGGGCGCCACTCGCGTGGTCGTGATCGGA
>DATLNZ010000133.1 GCA_035536535.1 Actinomycetota bacterium
CCACCAGAGCGAGTTCGCCGAGCTGGGCTGGATGGGCAGCTTCGACGTGGTGGAGGGCCGGCCGGCGTGATCCCGAGGCCGCCGGCGTCCAACCCGCCCGCGCCCCGAGCGCGCTGGGTGGCGGGACTCGTCCCTCTGGTCCTTCTCGCCGGACTGGTCGCTCTGTTCCTGGTTGCCGACCCGCTGCGCAACCTGCGTGGCGACGCCCCTCCCGTCGAGGAGCTGACCATCACCCGTGCAGTCCTGGACGAACGCCCGCGCCGCATCGACCTGCACGTCACGAACGGGGGCCCGGAGCCGGTGACGGTGTCGCAGATCCAGGTGGACGGCGCCTTCTGGCCGTACAAGCTGGACGGCAGCAGACAGATCGACCGGCTGGGCTCGCGCCGCGTCCGCATCGACTATCCCTGGGTGGACGGCGAGACGCACCAAGTGGTCCTGCTGTCCTCCACTGGAGTGGCGTTCGCGCACGAGATACCGGTCGCGGTCCGGACGCCGGACGTCACGCGCTCCACGCTGCTCACCTTCACGTTGCTCGGAGCGCTGGTCGGCGTGGTGCCGGTCCTGCTCGGACTGCTGTGGCTTCCGTTCCTCAGCTCGCTTCGTCCGCGCTGGGTGAACTTCTTCCTGGCGCTCACAGCCGGACTGCTGGTCTTCCTGGGGGCCGAGGCCGTGCACGAGGCGCTGGAGGTGTCGGCATTGGTGCCCGGCGCGTTCCAGGGGTTCGGGCTGGTGGTCCTGGGCGTGCTGCTGTCCATCGCGCTGCTCTACGGCATCGGGGGGTGGATGCGCAGCCGGCGCGGATCGGCGTCGCCGTTCTACGTGGCGCTACTGGTGGCCCTGGGGATCGGACTTCACAACCTCGGCGAAGGCCTGGCCATCGGCGCCGCGTACTCGCTGGGCGAGGTCGGGCTGACGTCGTTTCTCGTGCTGGGGTTCATCCTGCACAACACGACCGAGGGGCTGGGGATCGTGGCTCCCCTGGCGCGAGAGCGTCCGTCGATCCGTTCGCTTCTGCTGCTGGGCGCGATCGCCGGAGTTCCCACGATCGCCGGCACCTGGATCGGGGGCCTGAGCTACAACCCGGCCGCCGCCGTGCTGTTCCTGTCGCTGGGGGCGGGCGCCATCTTCCAGGTGGTGGTCGAGATCGCCTCCATGATCAGACGGTCCGACGAGCCCCTGGCCGCCCCGTTGAACGCCGGGGGCCTGGCTGTGGGCTTGGCCGTGATGTACGCGACAGGACTTCTGGTCCCGGCCTGAGCCGGCCTCGCGTACCGCCCGAACCCGGGCGGCGTTCCGGCCCGAGCCCCGGGACGGTTGGGTCCCGGGGCTCGAGGGGAAGGTCAGCCGCGCCGGCGCAAAAAGCGCGGGCGGGCCAGCGTCAGCAGGTACAACAGAGCCACCAGGCCGGTGACCAGCGGCAGGGAGCCGGGGCTCTTCAGTGAGTTGGCGTTGCGGACTCCGGCCTCGGGCTGGCCCAAGGCGGCCTCCTCGAGACCCGGATCGCCCTCACCGTCGCCATCGTCGGCGGGGGCCGGATTGGACACGATGCTTCCGGTCTGCGGCTGGTCGGCACGGGTCGCGTTCGTGACGCCGCCGTTGCCGCTCTGCGCGTCCGAACCGGGGCCGACGCCGTTCATGGCCAGGATCGTCACGTTGCCGCTGGCGGCCGCGTTGATCAGCTGCCCTCCGGCGACGGCGGGGCCGCTTTCGGCGATCCCGTCCTGCTTGATCTTCAGCTTGAAGTCGTCGTTGAACGTCGTGTTCCAGGTGATCGGTCCGGCTGTGGAGTTGTTCAGGATCAGGTCGCCGACCAGAAGCGGCCGGTTGAAGTTGACGTTGTTGTTGACCGCGGCGTCCCCGCTCCGGGCAGAGTTGTCACCCGAGCCTCCGCCTTCGCCTGCTCCGGCCGCTCCGTTGCTCGCGTTGATGTTCAGGTTGCCGAAGGCCTTGGCGTCCACGGTCTGTCCCGCTGCGTTCGCGGCGCCGGTCACCGCCTCGCCGGACTGCTTGATCTTGATCCGGACGTCGCCGTTGATGATGACCGTCCAGATGATCGGGGTGTTGTCCCCTGCGCCGTTGACGGTGTTGTCACCGATCAGCGACTTGTCCCAGTTGACGGTGTTGTCGGCAGTGGCGTCGCCCGAGCGAGCGTCGTTGCCGCCACCGCCGGAGCGGTTCGTCAGATCGAGGTTGGTGTTGTTCAGGGCCTGCGACTTGACCTTGCCCTCGACCGCTCCCCGGATGTCGGCGGCCTCGGCCTGCGAGGAGTCGTCCAGCTCGAGCTCAACGTCGTCGTCGATGACGGTGGTCATGTTGCGCGGGGAGCCGCTGCTGCGCGAGACGGGCTGATCGGCGCGAGCCTTGGTGGCCTCCCTCGCGGCGACGCGGTCGCGGTAGGCCCTGCTGGTGCCGAGTCGGCGGGGTTCGGGCCGCGGGGCGGGCGCCGGAGCCGGCTTGGGCCTGACCTGCGCGCCCGCCGCTGCAACCTGGCTCTGGGGCTCGCCGCAGGAAAGCGCGGCTTCGGCACCCGTCTGCGCGGGTTGTCCGGGTACGGGAATCACGTTGTGGACGACCGTCGGCGCGCGTCCGGGAATGGACCTGGCGGAGACCGCTCCTCCCCTGGCGGGAGCGGCCGCACCGCGCTGCGGCGCGGGAGCCTGGCCTCCGCCTGCGGCCGGCTGCGGCGCGGGAGCCTGAGAGGCCTTTTTGCGGTCGGTCACCGGGCCCCCGTCATCGACGTCCTCCGGTTCGGGGGGCGGCGTCGGCTTTGGTTTGGCCGCCGGAGCGGGATTCGACGTCGCCGGGGGCGGATCCGCCGCGGGCGGGGACTCCTGGGCGGTCGCCCCGAGCCCGGACATGACTGCCATTGCGGCCACCGATGCGATCAGCAGCCAGCGGGAGATCGTCCTCATTTGTCTTCCTCCGGCCCCGAGGGGCCCTTTTTGCATGACGAAATCAACGTGGCCGGCGGCCACGGCTCACAATGCTATTCAAGTTGCACAGGTTTTACCAGTCAGAACAGGCCCTTGGGGGGCCGTCCGGCCCCGAAAAGGCAGGCCCAGGGCTCAGGCTGAGGTCAGCGCCCGGGAGATGACCAAACGCTGGATCTCGCTGGTCCCCTCGAAGATCGTGTAGATCTTCGCGTCCCGGTACCACTTCTCCACGGGGAAGTCCTTGATGTAGCCGTAGCCGCCAAGGACCTGGACCGCCCGCTCCGTCACCGACACGGCGATCTCGCCCGCCTTCAGCTTGGACATCGACCCTTCCGCCCGCGCGAACGTCTGGCCGCTCGCGGCCATCCAGGCCGCCCTATGCACCAGCAGCCGGGCGCAGTCGACCTCCACGGCCATGTCCGCCAGCTGGAACGCGACCCCCTCGTGCTGAGCGATCGGAACCCCGAAGGCGCGGCGGTCCTTGGCGTAGTCGACGGCGAACTCCAGCGCCGCGCGGGCGATGCCGACGGCCTGACAGGCAACCAGGGGCCGGGTGATCTCGAAGGTCCGCAGCGCTCCGGAGGTGCGCCCGCTGGACTGGCCGGTCCGCGCGCGCTCGAGCTTTCCCTCCAGGCGCTCCACGCCTCCCAGCACGTTTTCCACCGGGACGAAGCAGTCCTGCAGCAGGACCTCGGCGGTGTGCGACGCGCGGATGCCGAGCTTGCGCTCCTTCTTTCCCTGAGTGATCCCGGGGTGGTCCTTGGTCGAGACGATGAACGTGGCCTGTCCCCGGTGGCCGAGGGTGGGGTCGATGGTGGCGACTATGAGGTGGACGTCTGCTATGCCCCCGTTGGTCGCGTAGATCTTCTGCCCGTTGAGGACGAAGCCGTCCTCGACTCTCTCCGCCTTGGTGCGCAGGGAGGAGACGTCCGACCCGGCGTTGGGCTCCGTCACGCAGAACGAGGCCACGGCCGGCTCCTCGGGGGTGCCGAACATCCTGGGGGCCCAGGTTCCCAGTTGCTCGGGGGTACCCCCGGCGGCCAGAGCGGACAGCGGCAGGCCCGTTCCGAACAGGCCCAGGCCGATGCCGGCGCAACCCCAAAAGATCTCCTCCATCAGGATCGCCATCGAAAGGCCGCTGGGATCCTGCTGCGTCTGCATATAGATGTCCATGCCGTACAGGCCGATGTCCACGGCCTTGCGGAGGACGGGCCAGGGGAACTCCTCCGTCTCGTCGTAGTGCGGCGCGACGGGACGGATCTCGCGCTCGGCGAACTCGTGTCCCCACTTCTGAAGTTCCCGCTGCTCCTCGGTGAGAGCGAAGTCCATTGCAGCTCCTTTCGATGCCGTCAGCGCCGCAGGGTGGCCTCGCGCGTCGTGTCCACGAAAACGTCCTTGACCGTGTACACGTCGTCCCCGGCGAGGATCCCCGAGCGACCCAGCAACCTCCCCCGCTCCCAGTTGCTCAACCCGAGCTCCGGGCGTCCCCACGCCCATTGCCCGTCCACCCACCGCGTGAACCCGTTGCCGACGAACGGCGCGTCCACCGATTGAACGAACCGCTCAAACCGGACGGGGTCCGCCGTGAGGATACCGGCGACGAGCCGCGGGCTGTGGCGGTTCACGAGCTCCACGGCCTCCTCGTCGCCGCCCACCACGACCAGGGACACTTCCGGCGTCTCGTCCCACTCCCACTCCCGCGACAGGTCCTCGGGCGCGATGACGCCGGCCCCGGGAAACGCCGCCTCCTGCGTCACGTGAACCGTCGCGCGGGCCTCCTGCAGGGCCTCGACGGCCTGCCTGTGCCGCGCGCCGGACACGAGCAGCACGTTGAGCGTGTTGCAGACCTTGCGGTCAAGCGAGTTGACGATCGCGTTGCGCACCGCCGGCTCAGGCGCGTCGTCGGCCACATACAGCCAGCCGCCCCCCGTGCCGTGTGCCGAAGCCGGTATGCCGTGCTGCTCGGCCAGCGAAGCCAGAAGCCTCACCGTGGGACCGGACCCCCGGGCCACAGCCAGTCGCACCCGGCGCATCGTGAACAGCGCCTGAGCGGCGGCGTGCGTCCGCGAGGACAGCAGTGTCACCGCCGCCTCCGGGAGCCCGGCCTCTGCCAGCGCCGGACGCACCGCCGCGTCCATCAGCGCTTTGGCCGTGCCCAGCGCGGCGGAGCCCACCCGCATGACGCAGACGTTGCCTCCCCTGAGCACCCCGGTGCCGTCGGTGAGCACGTTGGGTCGTCCTTCGAACACGAACGCCACGACCCCCAGGGGGACGGCCCGCCTCTCAACGGTCCAGCCTTCGCCCTCGCGGCGGTCGAGCACTCTTCCGCGCACGGTGCCCGAGCAGGCCCAGCGGCGCAGTCCGTCCGCCATCGCGACCCTCATCGACGGTGAGGCGACCAGCCGTCCGGTCTGGCCCCCAGACTCCTTGGCGCGGGCCACGTCGCGCCCGTTGGCCTCCGCCACCTGCTTCCAGGCCGCGTCGTCCTCAATCAGGCCGGCACAGCGGACGAAGAACGCCGTCAGCCGCTCGTCGGACGCCGCGGCCACTTCGCCGAACGCCGCCTGGGCGGCCTCCACGGCCGACGCGGCGAGGTCGTGGTCGGCCTGCGGGATCACAAGCAGCTCGGACGTCGAGTGCACGGCGACCACGCGATCGCCCTCCCCAAGCTCGGGCATCGGAACCAGACGGTGCCCGACCGCCACCGGCGTTCCGGCCGGCACCTCGGGGGGGCTCATGGGGCGAGGCGTCGCACGACGGTTATAAACGCGGTGTGCGCGACCATCCGGTGATCCGGACGCACCGACAGCCCCTCGACGTTCCAGCCTCGCTGCAATGTCTCGAACGTCCGGGCCTCCGCCCAAGCGTCCGGAGTGAGCGCGTCCGCAAGCTTCTGGACCTGCGGCACCGTCGGCATGTAGCAGGCGAGGATCCCGCCGGGCCTCAGGCAGCGCCCGACCGTCGAGACCGCCCTCCAGGGCTCCGTGAGGTCGAGCACCGCCCTGTCCACCTCCACGTCGAGCGGGTCCTCGTAGACGTCGCCCATCCGGGCGTCGAGGGTCCCGTAGCCGGGGTCGTCCTCGGCGAATCGGCTGATGTTGGACATCGCGTTGGCATGGAAGTCCTCGCGGATGTCGAAGGTGTGGACGATCCCCTTCGGGCCGACGGCCCTCAGCAGGGCCAGCGTCAGGGAGCCGGACCCCGTCCCGGCCTCCAGCACACGGGCGCCGGGATGGATGTCGGCCTGGACGATGATCTGGCCGACGTCCTTGGGATAGACGACGGTCGCGCCCCGCGGCATCTTCAGGACGTAGTCGGCAAGCGTCGGGCGGAACACGGTCAGACGCCGGGCCAGCGACGAGCGGACCGAGCACCCCTCCGGCGAGCCGATCAGCTCGTCGTGCGGCAGCGTGCCGTGGTGTGAGTGAAACGACTCCCCCGGCCGCAGGGTGATCATGTAGCGTCTGCCGCGTCCGTCGATCAGCAGCACGAGCTCGCCGGCGCGCAGGTTCACGTTGCGACTGTTGCCGCGCGGCGCTTGCGCGTGAGCGTGAGCATCCGGCAGAACGCGCACCTGTCCCCGGGGGTGGGCATGCCGCACTCGGTGCAGGGGTGAAGGTCCGGACGCTCGGGCGGCTCGAACAGCGCCTTGCCGTGGTCTACGAAGCCGTTGTAAAAGGACGCCTTGGTGCCCGGAGAGGCCGATTCGAGCAGATCCAGCGCCTGCTTGTACTTCATCTGGGTGTTGCCGGCGACCAGCGGACACTCCTCGACCAGGTAGTCGATCCTCCGCAGGAAGGCGTAGCTGGCGGTTTCCTTCTCGGACAGCCGGTGCAGAGGCTTTACCTTCCTTATGAACCCGTTGCCGGCCTCAAGGACCGGTGACTGCCGGGCCAGGTACTCGGCGTCCCAGC
>DATLNZ010000134.1 GCA_035536535.1 Actinomycetota bacterium
GCCGATCTTCAAGGTGGACCCGGAGCTGCGTCCGGAGGGACGAAGCGGGCCGATCGTGAGGTCCCTGGACAGCTGCCGCCAGTACTACGAGCGCTGGGCGCACGGGTGGGAGTTCCAGGCTCTGGTCCGCGCGCGACACGCCGCCGGGGATGAGTCGGTGTCGGCGGCTCTGCTGGAGGCGGTCGCGCCGAGGGTGTGGCCCCCCGAGCTTTCGGGGGCCGAGGTGGAGCACATCCGCCACCTCAAGGCGCGCATTGAGCGGGAGCGGGTGCGCTCGCGCGACGACCCCAAGTTCCAGTTGAAGCTCGGGATCGGGGGCCTGTCCGACGTTGAGTTCACCGTCCAGCTGATGCAGCGCCGGCACGGGCACACCCACCCGGGGCTGAGGACGCCCAATACGCTGGAGGCGATCGAGCGGCTGGCGGCGCTGGATCTGGTCGGCGATTCCGACCGGGCGTGGCTGCGGGAGGCATATCTGGTGCTGAACAGGGTCCGCAACCACCTGTTTCTGCTGAGAGGGCTTCCGACCGACGTCCTGCCGTCACGCGACGAGGACCTCGAGCGCCTCGCCCGCAGCCTCGGCTACGGGCGGTTGTCCAGGGCCGGGTTCCTGGACGACTACCGCCGCATCACGCGCCGTGCCCGGCGCGTGTGCGACCGGCTGTTCTACGGGGAGGACGAGTCGGGTCCGGCTCCCGCGTAGAGCATCTTCGCCAGCAGCTCGCCGACCACCCGGGACCATTCCTCCTCGGGAACCGACAGCTCGACCGGGATCATGAAGCTCATCTTGGCCTTGCCGTTCTCGAACCGGACATTCTCCTCGGCGAGCTCGCACTCGAAGGACACCGGCAGCGGCTTTGCCTCGAACAGCCACTCGTCGTCGATGCGGACCGAGACCATTCCGTTGAGCGTGAGTTCCATGTCCCGCCTCCTCGAAGTCTTCCCTGTTTATCTGTCAACGCCTGTCATCGGACCGGCAGTACGGCCTGTGTAGGGCTTTGGGGGAAAATGACGACGAGTGACTAGTGCGTCCGGGTTAACCGGGGGAGTCGGGGGGCCATCAGGTGGATGAGTTCGTTGCAGCGACCGAGCCTGAAGGCGGATGGCGTGGCCGTCCGTGGGACCACCGTTTCGTTCCAGCGGGGGACGGCAACGAGGTCCGAATAGCCGTTGACGACGCCGGCCGTCCGGTTCTGGACGAGGACGGTGACATGATCCTGTCCGGGCCGGGGCTGGGTCACGTCCCTCACAAGGTCCACCCTGTGGGCTTTCCTGCGTCGGTCGTTCAGGTGTCACTCGACGGGCTCGACGCCGACGCCCGGCAAGCGGTTGAAGGTGCAGTGGAAGTTGCAACCGACTTCGGCCACCCCTGGGTAGGCACGGAGCACCTGGTCGTGTCGATACTGCGCAACTCGCCGGAGGTGGCTGCGCGGGTCCGCGGTCTCCCGGACGTTTCCTCGATCGAACGCGCGATCGCCGAGTTCTACGAGGGGGCCGAGTGGCGTGATGCCCGGTTGGAGAAGGTCGCCTCTCGCAGGGAGGGTAGGCGTCCCCGGCCGCCGCGCCCGGACCCTCCCCCGTGGAACCACGCCCTGGACCTCACGCTGGACCGCGCCCGCGCGATGGCAAAGCGCGAAGATCGACCGGAGGCCGGCGTAGAGCACCTGCTGATCGCGGACATGCTCGGGGACAGGTGCCTGTCGCTGATGCTCCTGGAGAGAGTGGGAGTGGACGTCGGCCCGGTGCGGCAGAGGCTTTCGGAGCTGCGTGAGTGGAGACAGCTGCTGCAGCTGGTCGTGGAGGCCGAATCGGCTCCCGAGCCTTCTTGACCCCCGGTTGTCGCGTCTGCTCTAATCGGCCCCCACGTCCGCGCGAGATGAGGAGCTGAGATGTCGAGAGCGTCTGTCCTTTCGCCGCGCGAAGACGGCACGGCGCGTCCGGTTCTGTAGCCGGCCCCGCAGACTCCGTCCGCTTCGCGCGCTGCCTGCTTCCTGAGCGCCGCATCCGCGCGCGC
>DATLNZ010000135.1 GCA_035536535.1 Actinomycetota bacterium
CGGCGGCGCGACCGGATGCTCATGTACAAGGACGCCGTCATCCGTGAGATCCACCACCGGGTGAAGAACAACCTCCAGACGATCGCGAGTCTCCTGAGGCTGCAGTCGCGCAGGCTCACGAGCGACGAGGCCAAGGACGCGCTTGAGGAAAGCGTCCGCAGGATCTCCACGATCGCGCTCGTCCACGAGACGCTTTCCTCGGCTTCCAGCGATCTGGTGGACTTCGCGGAGGTCGTCCGGGGCGTCATGAACATGCTCGAGGACGGATTGGGACTGGACCAGCGGGGCGTCCGCCAGGAGGTCCAGGGGCAGGTGGGGGAGCTGCCGGCCGTCGTGGCCACGCCACTGGCCCTGGTGCTCACCGAGCTGGTACAGAACGCGGCCGAGCATGCCTTCGTCGGCCGCGAGGGCGGCACCATCACGATCGAGCTGGAGAGGGTCGATGCGTCCATCTGTGCGACCGTCGCCGACGACGGCGTGGGCATGCCGGAGTCCTTCACCTGGGAGGGCGCCGGCCTCGGTTTGAAAATCGTCCAGGCACTGGTGGACCACGAGATGAAGGGGTCCCTGGAGATGGAGCGAAGCGGTGGCACGACGGTGCGCGTTCGGGTGCCGCTTCCGGGTGCCAAGGGGGCCTAGCGGCTAGGCTGGAGCCGTGGACCCCTACCGCTTCAACCAGAAGAGGACGCGCCCGGACGCTCTGATCGCGCTGGTGCTGGCCTTCGCCGCCGCCTGGCTGGCGGCCAGGTTCCTCGGAGCCCTGATCCTAGGCAGCACCATCCTGCTCACCCTGGTCGCCATCGCGGCGGGAGCGGCCTGGTACCACTACCGAAAGGTCCTCTGAGCCGGGGCAGGATTTGGCCCCCCGACCGCGAATTGTGATGTGGTCAGAGCGGACGTGGGGGGCTCCAGGTGCAATCTCGGTTTCGGGTCGTGTCGGTTGCCGTGTGCATCTGCCTGGCCGCGGCCGGCTCTTTCGCGCTGAGGTCTGAAGCGTCCGGGGAGTCCAAGGCACGCGCCGCGGCGTCCTCGGTTTCCGAGGTGGGGGCAGCGGCGGAGTCCGCCTTCGGTGCGGCCCTGCCCACGGGCTCCGTGGCGGCGCCGGCCCCCAAGGCGATCCGCCCCGCTGTTGCCGGCATCAAGTCCGCAGCCGGCTCCTTCCCCGGACGGGGCTCCGTCTCGATTTCGTCCATCGGCGTCAGCGGCCCCGTCGTCACGACCTCGCTGGACGCCAACCGCGACATGGTCATCCCGGACAACTCCCGTGACGTCGCATGGCTTGACTACAACGGCACCTTCCCGGGCCCGACCAAGAACGCGGTCCTGGCCGGGCATCGCAGATGGAAGGGCAAGGGTGGCACGCTCGAGCCGCTCGAGAAGGCCAAACCCGGCGACGAGGTCGTCGTCGTCGCCGACGGCACCGAGTACCGCTTCGCCTTCACCTGGATTCGCATGTACGACGCGAACACGCCGCACGCCGAGGAGCTTCTCGGCCCGACCTCAGTCAAGAGCTTGACCCTGGTCACCTGTGGAGGACGCTTCGACCCCCGGACCGGCCATTACCAGGAGCGTGTGGTGGCCCGGGCGGAGCTCGTGAAGACTGCTCCCGCCCCGGCGCCGCAGCCGGCGCCGAGAGGGGATCCCCAGCCGAAGCCCGACCCCGCTCCCCAGCCGCTTCCGTCCGGCAACCCCGTCCCCACCGGACTCCCGGAGCCCCCAAAGATTTAAGCCAGACGGCGTCCTGCGTGGTCAGGACGCTGTCGGTGCCCCCACCAGCTCCTCCAGCTCCCCGTCCTCGACGGGCTTGGTAGCCCAGGCGTCGCAGCGCGACCAGGACGCCAGCCAGCCGTCCTGCCTGCGCTCCAGGAGCACGATCACGCGCGGTGTCGGGATCCGTCCGGACTCCCCGAACCTCTTGAGCTCACGAGACAGGGCGAACCCGCCCATCTGCCCGAGGCTGGACGCCGCGATCACCACGTCCGGGGGCCGTTCCAGCGCGATGGTCAGAGCGTCGTCGCCGTCGTCGGCCGTCTCTATCTCGACGTCCGGAGAGCTGAGGGCGGCGCGCATCGCCTCGAGGTCGTACGGGTTCTTGTCGACCAGGAGCAGGCGGCGCACTTGGTCAGGCGACGGGTTCGCTCGGTGCCGGGGGCCAAGTGGGGCGGTACGGTTCGGCCACGCGCTCGTCCTGCCTGGCCACGGCCTCCCGGACGGGCCCCAGAAGGCTTTCGGGCTCCAGTCGGAATCCCCCGGCGAGCTCCGCCAGCAGCGTCAGCTGCCGGACGAACTCCGGACCGAGGCGCATCACGCGCTCCACGGACTCGATGAACGTGCTCGAGTACTGGAAAGCCAGTGACTCGCCGCAGAACGGACAGTGGCCGGAGCGGCCTTCGGGGTCCACGGCCATGGCGATGGGGTAGGTCCTGTCGCAGGCCCTGCACGTGATCTTGATCTCCAAGCTGATCCTCCTGGCGCTTTGGGGTTGGGCCCCGTCAACCGAGGGTATCCTAGCCCCACGTGGCGAAGCGTCCGACCCCCACCAAGACCCCCCGTCCGACCCGGCAGATGATCCTGATCTATGCCGGGGTCGCTCTGCTCGCCGTATGGCTGTTCCAGTCGTGGTCCACCCCCGGGCAGCAGATCGAGTACAGCACCTTCAAGCGCTATCTGGCCGACGGACGCGTGACCGACGTCCGCATCTCCACGACCTCCATCGAGGGCCACTTCACACGCAACGACAAGAAGGTCGCCTTCTCCACGAACCTGCTGCCCATCGAAGACCCCGAGCTGGAGCCGGCGAACCTGCGGGCCAAGGGGGTCAGGCGCATCGTGGCGGTCAAGGACAACCCGTTGATCGGGCTGCTGGGCTACATGGCGCCCTTCGCGATCATCATCGTGCTGTGGCTGTTCTTCATGAAGCGATTCGGCCCCCAGCAGGCCCTGGGCTTCGGGCGCTCCAAGGCCAAGCTCTACAACCGCAAGGAGATGCGTACGAGCTTTGCCGACGTGGCCGGGGTGGACGAGGCCGTGGCGGAACTGCACGAGGTGGTCGACTTCCTCAGGAACCCCAAGAAGTACCAGCGCCTCGGAGGCAGGATCCCCAAGGGAGTCCTGCTGGTTGGCCCCCCCGGAACCGGAAAGACGCTGCTCGCCCGGGCGGTGGCCGGCGAGGCGGACGTCCCGTTCTTCTTCATCTCCGGCTCCGAGTTCGTGGAGATGTTCGTGGGGGTCGGGGCGGCCCGGGTCAGGGAGCTGTTCGAGCAGGCCAAGGCGCAGTCGCCCTGCATCATCTTCATCGACGAACTGGACACGATCGGCAAGTCCAGGGGCTCGGTCGTGACCATGGGCGGCCACGACGAGCGCGAGCAGACCCTCAACCAACTGCTGGCGGAGATGGACGGCTTCGACGCGACCACCGGCGTGATCATCATGGCCGCCACCAACCGTCCCGAGGTGCTGGACCAGGCGCTGCTGCGTCCCGGGCGCTTCGACCGCCTGGTGGTGGTCGATCGTCCGGACCTCAACGGCCGCCTGGAGATCCTGCGCGTCCACGCCCGCAAGGTGAAGCTCTCCGAGGAGGCCAACCTGCGCGACATCGCCGCCCAGACCCCCGGTTTCGCGGGGGCCGAGCTGGAGAACGTCATCAACGAGGCGGCGCTGCTCGCGGCCCGCCGCGGCGAGGACTCGGTCGGCCAGAAGGATATGCAGGAGGCCATAGACCGGGTGATGGCCGGACTCGAGCGCAAGTCACGCGTGCTGTCCGAGCGCGAAAAGGACATCGTCGCCCACCACGAGACCGGGCACGCGCTGGTCGGGTTGCTGGTCCCGAACCACGACCCCGTCCACAAGGTGTCGATCATCCCCCGGGGGGCCGCAGCTCTCGGCATGACCGTGACCCTGCCGATGGAGGACCGCTACCTTCTCACCGAGCCGGAGCTGACCGACAGGCTGGCTGTCCTGCTGGGGGGCCGCGCCGCCGAGGAGATCATCTACGGGCACCCCTCCACGGGGGCCCAGGACGACCTGCGCAAGTCCACGGACATCGCCCGCCGGATGGTGGAGGAGTTCGGGATGTCCCCGCGGATAGGTCCCGTGACGCTCAGTCAGGACGGCTCGAGGTTCCTTGATCAGCGGGCGCCGTGGGACCGCGAGCGCGCCGGGTCCGAGCAGATGGCGCGGATCGCCGACGAGGAGGTCTCGCGGATCGTCACGGAGGCCGCCAAGCGCGCGCGCACGCTGCTCGAGCAGCATGAGGTCGCCCTGCGGGGGGTTGCCGCCGAACTGAAGCGCGTGGAGGTCCTGGACGGAAACCAGCTCCGGGACCTGGTGGCGCGCCTGGAGGCGGGGGAGCCTACGACGGTTTCCTGACGCACCCGCGCGACAGCGTCGAACGGGACCTGAGAGTCCGGGGGCGGTCCTGCGACTACCGGACCGCGTGCGCGGTCAGCTGCTCACGGCGCAGGTAGCGCCGCTCCTCTTCGGTGGTGCCGCCCCAGATCCCGTACTCCTGGTTGGAGTCCAGCGCGTACTGCAGGCACTCGGAACGTACGCCGCACGTGCGGCAGACGGCCTTGGCAGCCTCGATCTGAAGGAGCGCGGGTCCCGTCGTGCCGACGGGGAAGAAAAGATCCGGGTCCAGCTCCTTGCATCGTGCCGTCTCCCGCCACTCCATAGGCGTTACCCCCTCATTTGGACGTGATCCATCAGCGACAGCTTCGCGAGATTGGCCTCAGGGTGAACACGAGGCTTTAGCAGTATGACCAGCAGATTCGCTTAGCGCAAGGGGTCCGGCCACAGTTTTTCCACACCGCGAACTGGCGTTTGCCCGACCCCGGCCCCCGTGGGAGCGGGGGCCGGCTCTTGCCGCGGTCAGGCCCAGACGCGGAGCGTGTGGGGGAGAGCCTCGGCCTCCACGCGCGTCACCTGTCCGAGGTGCTCCCCGTCGGCCTGAAGGGTGACCGGGCGGGTGGCGGTGATCGTCACACGCGGCTGGTCGTGCAGGTACAGGACGTCCTTGTGGCGGGTGTGGCGTCCGGTCGACAGGACCTGCTGGAGCCAGCGCAGCGTCCTCAGGACCTTGGCGGTCCGGCCCGCGGTGACGTCCAGGCCCCCGTCCTGCCGGGCGAGGGGCGCGACCTTGAGGCCGCGCTTGCCGAAGTAGGTGAACGGGTTGGTCTTGGAGATCACGGCCCACCACGCCTCGACGGGGCCCCCGGGCGTCTGGATGTGCAGCGCGGGCTCCCCCTCCCGCCGCAGCGCGAAAAAAGACCGGAAGCCGTGGATGACAAACGCGCCGTCGCCGAGCCGGGGCCTCCATCCGGACTCCTCCACGCGCCGGACGGTCTCGGCGTCCAGGACCAGGCCGGCGCCGAAGGTGAACACGCGGTCAAAGGGCCCGTCCGTGCCCTGCCCCTGCAGCCGTGCCAGGCGCAGGCGGCGTGTGGAGTCGGATTCCACGAGCTCGATCAGGTGCGCAGTGGCGTCCACCAGGTCGTTGGGGTAGCCCAGCACCCTCGCCAGGACGTTGGTGCCGCCTCCGGGCAGCACCCCGAGACACACATCGGACCCCGCGCCGGCGGTCATGAGCCCGTTGACCGCCTCGTTGACCGTGCCGTCACCTCCGAGCGTGATCACGGCCTCGGCCCCCGAGCGGACCGCTTCCCGCGCGATGTCGGCGGCGTGGCCGCGGCGCTCGGTGGACACCCGTTCGAGCTTGAATGTCGCCTCCAGCGCCCGCTCCACGACGCGGCGGCGTGCCTCGGTGACCTTGTGCGCGACGGGGTTTTCGATCAGGACGGCCCTCACCGGGCCACCCTAAGCCAAGCGGCGGGGCGTCAGCCCGTCCGGCGGCTCTGGACCTCCTCCAGCGACTTCTGGAGC